>CAVRWR010000094.1:0-14527 GCA_963724445.1 uncultured cyanobacterium
TCGAGCATTTTAGTGTAGTCGATAATTAATTATTTATCCCCCACCAACTGGGGGTGACAAGGGTAGTTTTTTACCTATAACAATCTAACTAATTAACAAGGAGTTTAAGCCAAATGAGTAACTATAGCGGTTCTCAAATTAATGAGGTACATTAGGCAGGTTTTAAAAATAAGTGCAAACCCTTTCCCCTTTTACCTTTCCCCTTTCCCCAGTCACAGGGATTACTGTGCTTCACTGAATCGAGAACCGCTATATGTATCCCTAAGCGTTTATGCAGGAAGTTACGACAGTGTGGATGCGGCGGAAGCGGATTACGATACCGTCAAGTCTCTCTACTACGACCTCGACCTGATGGACACATTTGATGCGGCAGTGATCGAGAAAAACGAGCGGGGCAAGGTCAAAATTGTCAAAAAACACGAGCAACCCACCCGAGATGTTGCTTGGCTTGGTGCCGGTTGGGGACTAGCGACAGGTTTGGTAGCAGCCCTGTTCCCCGCAGTGGCCCTCGGTACGGGTCTGTTGGCAATGACCACTGGAGCCGGTGCGGCAATAGGAGCCCTCGCTGGACATGCTGTTGCTGGCATGAGTCGGAGCGATCTCAAAGACCTCGGTGAGTTGCTCGATGTCGGGCAAGCTGGCCTGGTCGTTATCGCTGCCACGGATATTGGCGATCGCGTTGCCAGGGCATTAAACAAAGCCAAAAAGGTCATCAATAAGCAAATCAAGGCCGATCGCCAAGAACTCGAACAGGAAATCAAAGAATTTACCAGCTAACTAGAAGAGAACAAAAACCCTATATTTCTTTGGGCTTACTGCGATAACACCCGCAGCTTCCCAAGAGATTGCCAGTTTGTTAGACCCCTCCCGCCAGGCTCATAAGGGTAGGTTTTTAACAAAACGGTGAGTATATACTCTCATTTTAATGATATTTGCCATTAAATTTAGAACATTATTACTCAGCGGCGTACTGAGGATGACTCGGCTCACCGTTATCTGCGCCCGATCGCCACGTCTAGTTTGTTTGATAAATATATGACTCAGCCTCTAAATCCTACCCCCAGTTCATTGATGCCGCGTCAGATAGGCTTCTCTTCCTATCTCTGGCAGGGAAGCTTGACACTTTTGCTGACGAACTTAATCAGTATGGCGACACCGGTAGCTGCTGAAGTAATCGATCCAGCCCTCGATACTGTTAGTAGCTTCAGTTCCAACCCAGAAACAATCAGCTTTGAGGAAATTAGACTGGAAATGCCGACGGTAAATATCCCTGAGGAGGAAGGGGCGATCGCCGGGGTTGACCCCATGCAAACAGTTTCTGAGGCTCCCGATCTGGAATCTGTGAGTACTTCAGCCAGAGATTTGCTGCTCCCCCCTGATACTACTGAGGTCACCGATCGGGAGACCCATTTGGCTCAGCCTCTAATGTCGTCTGCCGTAGAAAATGACGAATCTGTATCCGTAGAAAATGAGCCAATTGCCCAAACAAATAATGAAAGTACTAAGGCTTCCTCAGACCAATCAGACTTGGCTAAAAAATCTCAAAACCCAGTTGCCAAATTAATCTCGGTGCCCTTTCAAAACAACACTAATTTTGGGGTGGGTGAATTCGATCGAACCAGCAACATCATGAATATCCAACCCGTTATACCGACTCCGCTGAATGACAACTTGGCCCTGATCACTCGCGTGATTGTTCCAGTGGCTTACCAACCGGAACTGACCGCCGGTTTTGGTAACGACTTTGGTCTTGGGGATATTGCCTACCAGGGGTATCTACTTCCTGAGCCGATCGAGTTATCGTTCGGCCAATTCACCTGGGGTGCAGGGCCGGTTCTGCTAGCTCCCACTGCCACTGCCACCAGCCTTGGCACTGGCAAATGGGGGGCAGGCGCTGGCGTGGCGGGAGTGATCACATCAGGACCAATCGTGGCGACACTATTAGTCAACAATGTCTGGTCATTTGCTGGTGACAGCGATCGCCCTGACTTTAGTCTAATGACATTACAGCCGGGAGGAAATTACAACCTGGATGATGGTTGGTATATCAATCTCGGCACAGGAAACGGCATTACTGCAAATTGGCTAGCTGAGGACGAAAAGTGGACTGTGCCGATTGGGGGTGGCTTTGGACGCGTTTTCAGTATTGGCAGCCAACCCGTGAATATGTCCTTACGCGGAGACTGGAACGTCATCAAACCCGAAGGCGTAGCCGATTGCGACCTTGACGCTTTCTGCGACTTTGCTATTCCCTAATTGAAGTGCGTCCCATTTATCTCAAGACTATTTTACGTCTGGTGTGAATTAAAGTTTAGTAAGGAGATAGAGATTGAAAAGTTTGAACATCAATTCCGAATTGACGGCGTAGAAAAAGTCTTAAAGTATGAGAAGTCATTTTGGCTGCTATGTGAGTTGCAAAACCGTCAACAGTTTTATTCAGCAATCGCTCGGGATTACGACCAGTATTCTGAATCTCATGAAAAACCCCCTCAATCCGTTGGCGGATTCGACTAATTAAACGCTTGAGGCTCGAACAAGCCTGCTGATGTTGATTGGCGCGTTGTATTGTCCAGATACGATTACCAGTAGAGTCAGCTATTTCTTCTTGCCAATCTTGACCGATAAAGCCTTTGTCTCCACTGGGTTTCTCCTGGAAACGGAAGATAATCCATCATGATAGCTAGAGTCAGTATTTCACTATCACTCATCTCTGGTTTGGCTCCTGGTAATTTACCTTTCACATTTTTTCCTTCTTGCTGATACCAGTCATCTACGAGAACAAAAATTATGATTAATGGGACTTAGACAAAAAACAACAAGAAAACAGCTATACTTAAAAATCGCTGGATACCTTAATTAACAAGGATTTCACCTATTTTTTTAGCTTAATTCGCAACAAGTCTAATATAAAATTTGATCGGCGGCCAGTAAAGCATAGGAACACGGTTTGGGAGGTATGGAATGAGAATGACCGATGAAGAATTTGAGCAGGCTTGCCAGTTCATGATTGAGCTGGGTACTCTGGGGCATCGTTGTGGGTTAGCCTCCTCCTACCTGGAATCGAGTCTGTCTCGGTTTACGGAAAGCCTGGGCTTTTCGGGATACGTGCTGGCAACTCCCAAATGGCTCAACTTCATTTTTTGGCGACCCGGCGATCGACAGCAGTATCGCTATTTTGTCCCCTTACCAGCGGTCAACTACAATCTGGCCAAATTAGCCAGTGCCGACCAACTGCTACATCAGTTCAGGCAGGGAAAACTAACGACCGCCGAGAGTATAGACCGACTCAAACAGATCGATCGGCAGGCTCCTCCCTATGGAATTGCGATGGTCGGCTTGGGGTATCTGCTGGCTAGTGTGGGGTTTGCGGTGCTACTGTCAGCCGCCTGGCGGGATGTAGCCTTAGCCGGACTGCTCAGCCTAGTGGTTTATGGGCTGGTATTACAGGCTGGCCGCTCGTCCTGGTTAGCCAATCGTCTGGAAGTAAGCTCAGCTCTGGTTGCAGGGATCTTGGCCTATGGATTGGCCCTGCTGGTGTTCCCAGGTAGCAATGCGTTTACCGTCACCCTGTGCGCTGTGATTATTTTTATCCCGGGATTGGCCTTGACCCTGGGGGTGGGGGAAATTGTAGCCAAAAGCGTTCTTTCCGGCACCAGTCGCCTAATTGATGGCATTGTCATCACCCTCAAGCTGTATCTGGGAGCTGCCTTGGGCGCGGCGATCGTAAATGCCATCCATCCGGTACCAGCGGCGTCCCCCACGGCGGCAATGTCGGCTGGAGTGCAGTGGTTCTGCGTGCTGATCTTGATTTTTGGGATCGGGCTAGTGTTTCAGGTGCGTCCCCGCGATTTAAGTTGGGCTGTTTTGGCCGGGGCATTGGCCTACGGCGGTACAAAACTGGGAGGGCAGTGGGGACCCTGGCAGGGATCCTTTCTCGGGGCGTTGTTTCTGGGATGTTATACTTATCTTCTCGCCTGGGTGCGACAGGTGCCCACGGCGGTACTTTGGTTGCCCGGCATCATGATTCTCGTGCCTGGGGCAGCTGCCTATCTGGGGCTCGAAATCCTGGAAACCAGTGGGGTAGCAAGCGGGCTGGTGGCGTTGGCTGGGGTGATGGAGCAAATCGGGGCGATCGTGGGTGGCCTTGTTACCGCCGCTTCCATCATGCCGCAAAGCATTCGGTCTGGGGCGTAAGGGCAGTAAATCTTCTTGGAGTTCAAGCTATGGATAATACCTCTTTTATCTTGACAATTTTCTTTTTGTTGTTAGGGCCGATCAAGTTGATTTTTCCCTTTGCAGCGGCTACCCGAGAATGCGATCGCACCTTCAAACGCCAGGTCGCCCTTCGGACCGCGTTAATCGCTACGCCGATCGTGGTGCTGGTAGCGCTGGTAGGGGGCAGCATATTACTTAAATATCGCATTACTTACGACTCCTTGCGCCTGGCCGGGGGCTTGGTGTTACTGCTGTCAGCTCTGAATAGCATTTTCTCCAAACCGCAACCGAAGGAAACCCCAGCCACCCAGCCAACGGTCATGCAACTGGCCATTTCCATGGCAACACCTGTCATTGTCACGCCCGTCGGTGTCGCCGCTATCTTGATCTTTATGATGGCATCGTCTGAGTACCCAGGGATCGGCGTGGTTGTTTACCAGTCTTTATTAATCATCATGGTGCTGGACTATTTAGTCATGTTCTTCATTGACAACATCACCAAAGTGCCAGGGCTGACTTCTTTTCTGCAAGTGGTTGGCTCGGTATTGGTATTTATTCAGGTGGCCCTAGGCGTTGAGACTATAGTCACCGCACTTGAGAGTTTGAGGTTAATTCCTGGCTAACCCATTTTTTATGCAACAACGCCTTTCCTATGTCCTAACCTAAAAAGCGTACTGCTATATCTATCTCTGTCTATTGCAGGAATCAACAGCTGATAATACTTCTTCAGAAAATTCTCCGAGCCACTTAGCGTTAATTTGTTTTCTTGACTGACTATTCAAAAAACTATTAATTAGATCTTGCCACTGAGAATCGTTATCGGGAAGCAGTATTCCATAGTAATCACAGGTTAAAGGACGCTTGGGCAAGAGGGCATAATCATCAGTCGCCAAACCCTGTCGTTGGATTTCTTGAGTAGACAAAATGCTATCGCTAACTAATGCTTCAATTTGATTATTAGCCAAAGCTCGAACTGCCTTATTTCTAGCTCCAGTCCCTTCAAAGTAAACTTTTTCGGTTGAGGGATATTGTTCTTCGACAAACTTTTCAGTAGTGGTATTTTTGAGTACGCCTATTTTTAAATTTGCCAGGTCGCCGTTATCGTTAATTTGGCTGGCTTTATTAACGGGGAGGAGAAACTGTGTCCCTGTGGCAAAAAAGGGTTGAGAGAAAGTAACCCCCTCAATGTCACTTCTAATAGTATTGAGACCACATTCAAGATGGACTCGATCTTGTTGCAGCAGTTGATAGCGATTTTCTAGACTAGAAGGCAATTCTACTACCTGAATACCACCAGAACGATTTAGTTTTAAATCGAGATACTGTTCAAAAGAGTTAACAAAATCAGCACAGTATCCAGTCCAATTACCATTGCCACCCAAATAACCAAAAGGAGCAGCATCACTTCTAACTGCTACTTTTAATATACCAGTTCGTTTAATTTCCTCTAAGATTGGTTCTTGCCGTGTTGGTGTCGACGCGACTACGGGTTCGGAGAAAAATGGAACAGGTGGTTTTTTGCCATAGGCTATCTCGAGTTGCTCTGGCTTTAAAGATTGAGTTAGGTGGATACTGAATTCTTCTTGAGAGATATCTTCAGTGTAAGCAGCAGTGAGATAAGGCTCAAATTCTGTTAATCCCCTCAGATGGTAGTTAAAGAAAGCCACACTCATGGCATTGAGATAGCCACGGGCGATCGCTCCGCTGCCTTCAGGACCTTTCTCTATATCTAAAGCTAGTCCCTCAATTACCTCATCTTTAGCGGTAGAGTAGTGAGTTCCGGGAACTAGCATTGCTAGGTATTTGTTGGGAGTTTTCAACCAAAAGAAGGGATGAATTTGATTTTGGACGACTGGAACTGTCATGTCTTCACTAGCTGCCCAGATCATCGTGGGAATATCAATTTTACCCATACCTTCTGGACCAAAAATGGGATTAGTAAAAGGATAGGCAGAGAATACTGCGTCGATCCGAGGATCTCGAAGGTTGAAATCGATCGGTGGTAGATATTGGGCTTGACACTGAAGCGCAAAACTAATGACAAGGTTAAAGTTTTCCTCGTTACATTCCCGCGCTAATCTAGGTTGATTAATTTCGGCTCCTGCTGTAGCTAATGCCGTATAACCACCAAAAGAATAACCGAAGACTCCCACTTGTTCTAGATTGAGTTTGGCTTGCCATTGTGGCTCTTTTTCCTGCAACTCTTCAAATTCATCTAATAAATAAGTAACATCTAATGTGCGACCGATAAATTCAATGGGAGTAATCCAATCGCCTAATTCTCCTCGTAGAAATGCTTGGCGATATTCCAAATTACTGCCAATATGCTCCACGGCTGCTACAGCATAACCGTAGGATGCCAATTGTTCGGCTACGTGAGCATAATTGCCTCGTGAGGAACCAAAACCTTGAACGATGACTATTAATGGTGCTGGTTCTGATTTTCCTTCAGGCAGGTACAAATCGAAATCAAGGGGATAGGAAGAGGATAGACCAACATCAGTCGAGCGCAAACTTTCAATCTCAAAAGTCATTCCTTCCTTTTTCACTTGCCAAGGTCCTGGTTGTCTCAAATCAGCAAGTTGAGAGAAATCTAGGGGAGATTGTGCTGCTTCTGCTGCGGACTGTTTAATAATTTCTTCTACTGCTACTTGGCGATAGCTAGATTGAGTTGTTAACTCCTTTAGCAGTTGGACTATAAAATCAAGGTTGAGGCGAATGTCTTTGCTAGGGAAACGACGCAATACATTGAGAATAGTCAAGCCTTCTGTTTTGTCAGCAGCAGACAAAATTGCAGCAGCACGAATACCGTAAAGACCATTGATATTGTAGTCAATTTGAACTGCTCTTCCTAGCTGACTGAGAAGTCTTTCTACCATAGGAACGCGGGTGACGCGAAAAATTAAAGCGGGTTCTAAATCAAAACGTTCTTGTAAAATTTCTCGAAACTTGACCAAAGTTTCTTCGTCCAGGCGATTAGCAATTAAAGCTAAATCAGAGTTGATTTTGCCTTCTTTAGCAAAGGTTTCCAGCGAATCAACGGAGACAGATAACTGCAAAGGACCGAAATAAGTGGTAATCCTTTCTGCACTTAGGACTGGTTTTGGTTTCAGTACTATTGGCAGTATTCCTAAGCTTAGGAGTAAACAGGCAGTATTTAAAAGAGTAAATAATTTTTTGTTAACCATTTCGGCTTTAAACAACAATTTTTTCAACGAAGCTAGCGATCGCCTTAAAAGTTTTGAGGCAATTTCTGAGACTAACAGAACCTAGAACAAAAAATAGCACAAAAAAACCATCAAACACAGTATATAGCGTAGAGTCGAGTCTGGGATAACTTCGTTCTAGTTCTGTGTCAGTATGGAATAGGGGAATGACTGGCTTCTTGTTTTCTTCCTAAATGGGAGTGTCGGTCTAATTTTTGGGTCGATTCAAACAATAATCTAAATCAGAAACGGCTTGAGGAAAGTATTTTGCTAGCCACTTCTGACGTTGTTTTGCTTGTTCTTGTCCTTGAATAAAAACATTGACTGTATTGAGCCATTGAGGATCGCCTTCTGGCAAAATCAGTCCATAGAAATCACAAGTTAAAGGTTCTTCCGGTCTTAATTGGTAATTTCCTGGTTCTAAATCTTGTCGCTCGATTTCCCCTGATAACAAAATACTATCACTGACAAAGGCATCGATGCTGCCATTGGTAACTGCTTTAACTCCTTCCATTCTTCCTTTTTCTCCCTCAAAATAAACCATCTCTGCTTGAGGATAAGTTTCTTGCAAGAATTGGGCAGTGGTGGTGTCTTGGAGAACTCCGATATCAATCCCTTCGAGATCGCTCTCAAGATTAACTTTAGCTGTGTTGTCCTTAGTGACTAAAAAACGAGTACCACTGGCAAAAAAGAGGTCGGAAAAACTAACACCTTTTAGCTCTGTTCTGATGGTATTAGGACCGCATTCGAGGTCAACTGTATTCTCACGCACCAATTCAAAACGATTGTCTAGGCTAGATGGTAATTTGATGACTTCGATCCCAGCAGGAATATTCAGTTTTTGAGCTAGGTATTTTCCTAAAGAATTAGCTAAATCATCACAGTAACCCGTCCATAAATTATCCTGAGTATTGATGTAGCCAAAAGGAGCAGCATCCGTTCTCATGGCGACTTTCAGTGTTTTTGTCTTTCGAATTTGGGTCAAGACATTGGCTTTTTTTCTGGGGGAGACTGCCACTACTGTTTCAGGAATGGGTGGAGTGGGAGGATTATTCCCGTAGGCAAGTTCGAGTTGTTCTGGGGTTAAAGATTTAACTAGATCTAGGGGTAGTTCTTTAGTACTAATGTATTGGGCATAATCAGAACTCAGATAGGGTTGGTAGTCAGAGCGATCGCGCAAATAAACTTCAAAAAAAGCTAGCCCCATTGCTTTTAGATAGCTTCTACCCAAGTCAGGACGAACTCCTTTGAATATATCTGGAAAATTTTTAATTCCCTCTTCGCTGCTGGTAGAAAAATGAGTTCCTCCCACCATTACTCCCAAATATTTGTTTTGAGTCTTCAACCAGAGAAAAGGATGAGCTTGTTCTTCTATAAAAGGAGTGACGAAATCTTTACTACCTCCCAAAATCATGGTGGGAATAGCAATTTTGCTCATGCTCTCTGGTCCTAAAATCGAACTAGTAACAGGATTAACTGCTACTACCGCCTTAATCCGAGGGTCTGTTAAGTTATATTCTCCTGGAGGTAAATAACTGCCACGACACTGAAGTAGCATTGAAGCATTGAGAGTAAGTTGATTTTGCTGGCATACTTCAGTGATTCTTGCTAGGTTGAGGGGTGCGCCCGAGATTGCCAGAGCAGTATTCCCACCAAAGGAGTGACCCAGAACACCCACTTGTTCCCAGTTGATGCGTCCTTTTAGCTCAGGATAATTTTCTATTTGGTCTAGCAGATTAGTAATGTCTCGAGGACGGCTCACAAACTCGCTGGGACTAACATCAACACTCAGTTCACCCCGCAGAAAAGCTTCTTTAAATTTGCTATCGCTGCCAATGTGTTCGGGAACAACTACAATGTAGCCATGGGAAGCCAAATGTTCTGCCAGATATTTAAAATTCAAGCGATCTGAAGTAAAACCATGACTAAATACTGCTAGAGGAGCTGGTTGAGTCAGATTTTGCGGCAGATAAACATCGGCTTTGAGACTATAATCGCTGGACAAACCTAATTGAGTCTGACGCACGCGCTCGATCTTGAAAGTCATCGTTTTTTGAGTAACGGTATAGGCTCCTGGTTGTCGCAAATCTGCCAACTGATTAAAATTTACTTTTGGTTGGGAGCCAACTTCACGTTTTGCCTCTTGGGCGATCGCTGCAAACGATTAATTTTGTCATGACTAAACTTATTGCTATGGTCGGCAAAGTTAGTCAGTGTATAGTTTATCTGAGTTACTAGAAGATCTTGGCAGTAGTCTAAGCAAGTCATTTTGTTTGCCATACTCTGACCTTAACTCTTTGACACTTCCTCTATCAAATTTTTCTTTTGCGTAAGTCCTATTTGACACAAAATCGAGTCATTTTTACCGCTAATACTCACCCAGAAGCAACCAGTTTAGTTAGTGCGGGTTATCCTTGGTTGGATGGCAAAATTGCGATCGCCAATCCCCAATCTTTAATTGAATGCGCGCCCGATGAAATTGGTGAAATCTGGTTTTCTGCTTCTAGTGTCGGCAAGGGTTATTGGCAACTACCAGAAGTAACCGTCCAAACTTTTCAAGCTTATTTAAACAATTACGATCGACCTTTTTTACGTACTGGCGATCTAGGCTTTATGAAAGATGGTCACTTATATATTACCGGTCGTCTTAACGATGTTTTAGTTTTTTGGGGCTTCAATCACTATCCCCAACAAATCGAACAAACAGTAGAGCAATCTCATCCGGCATTAAAACCAAATTGCGGTGCGGCTTTTGCGGTTACAGTAGCCGGGCAAGACAGATTGGTAATTCTGCAAGAAATCGATCGCCATCATCTTAAATCGTTAGTATTCACCGAAATCGTCGAAGCCATTCGGTGGACGATTTTTCAGCAACATTTTATCGATGTTTATGCAATCGCTCTATTACCCCCAGGGCATTTGCCTAAAACTTCCAGTGGTAAAGTCAGACGCAGTGTTTGTCAAGAAAAATTTCTCGATAATAGTCTAGAAATAATCGATCGCTGGTACTTACCCAATCCAGAATCTAGCAATGTAACTTCTTTAATTAAACGCTATACCAATCCTGTTACTTATATTAAGATGTTAGGCTCGATCGCTTTAGGGAAAGTAAGACGAGGTTTAGATTTATTATCTCCTCTCAAATAATTTTAACTGTTATTATCAATATTTTCTATTGCCCAATAACTTATCCCGCAGATTTTTAATACGATCGCGATATTTTGCTGCTTCTTCAAACTCTAGATTTTTAGCTGCATCTTTCATTTTTGCTTCTAATTGTTCGATAAATTCGGGAATTTTTTCTAAAGGTAACTCATCGGATTTTTCGTAAATAACTTCTAATTCTTCTGAATTGAGACGACGTGAAATATCTAAAAAAGCCAAAATAGAATTATCCGATCTTTTAATAATTGGTTTGGGAGTAATATTATGTCTTTGATTATAAGCAACCTGAATATTACGTCTTCTTTCCGTTTCTTCGATCGCCCTTGTCATACTATTGGTTAAATTATCGGCATATAGAATTGCTTGTCCGCTAATGTGACGTGCCGCTCTACCAATGGTTTGAATAATCGAACTTTCCGATCGCAAAAAACCTTCTTTATCGGCATCTAAAATTGCTACTAAAGATACTTCTGGAAGATCTAAGCCTTCACGCAATAAATTAACTCCAATTAAAACATCAAATTCGCCATTTCTCAGAGCCTGTAAAATTTCGATGCGTTCGATCGACTTAATTTCTGAATGGAGATATTGAACTTTAATTCCTCGATCGGCAAAATATTCGCTTAAATCTTCTGCCATTTTTTTGGTTAAAGTTGTAATTAAAACCCGTTCCTGCTTACCAATCCTGTTATTAATTTTGCCAAAAAGATCGTCGACTTGTCCATCAGAAGGACGAACCAAAATTTCCGGATCGATTACTCCTGTGGGACGAATTATTTGTTCGATAACTTTATCTTCAGATTGTTCTAATTCCCATTTTCCAGGAGTAGCCGAAACAAATATACATTGATTTACTTTCATCCAAAACTCTTCGGCTTTTAAAGGACGATTATCTGCCGCCGAAGGCAGACGAAAACCGTGTTCTATCAACACTTGTTTTCTCGATTGATCTCCATTATACATTCCGCGTAATTGCGGTACGGTAACGTGAGATTCGTCGATTACTAATAGCCAATCATCGGGAAAATAATCGATCAAACATTCCGGTGGTTCGCCGGATTTTCTAGCTGCTAAATGACGAGAATAATTTTCAACACCGTTACAGTAACCTACTTCTTGTAAAAGTTCTAAATCGTAACGAGTGCGTTGTCTCAAACGTTGAGCTTCTAATAGTTTGTCTTCTGTTTCTAATACTTTTAATTGCGCTTCTAATTCGGTTTTAATATCTCGACAAGCTTGTTCGATACGTTCTTCGGGAGTAACAAAGTGACGCGCCGGATAAATACTAATTCCATTCAAACTCTGTAAAATTTCTCCTGTAACCGGATCTACATAACGCAATGCTTCGATTTCATCGCCAAAAAATTCGATTCTAACAATACGATCTTCGTAAGCCGGAACGATTTCTAAAACATCGCCTTTGACGCGAAATCTGCCCCTTTCTAAATCGATATCGTTGCGGGAATATTGCACCGTAACTAAATCGCGTAATAACTGACGCTGTTCTACCTCCATTCCTAGTTTTAACGGTACGGCAGCTTTGAGGTATTCGGCTGGCATCCCCAAACCATAAATACAACTAATAGAGGCAACAACAATTACATCTTGGCGTTCAAAAAGCGATCGAGTTGCCGAGTGACGCAACATATCGATCTCATCATTAATCGAAGCTGTTTTTTCAATATAAGTATCGCTAACGGGGATATATGCTTCTGGTTGATAATAGTCGTAATAGCTGATAAAGTATTCAACCGCATTATTGGGAAAAAACTGCCGAAACTCATTACATAATTGCGCTGCCAGAGTTTTATTATGTGCCAGTACTAGAGTTGGTTTGCCAATATTCGTAATCGTATTGGCGATCGAAAAAGTTTTACCAGTTCCCGTTGCCCCTAAAAGTGTCTGAAAACGATTACCAGCTTGAAGCGATGCCGTTAATTGCGCGATCGCACTTGGTTGATCTCCTGTCGGTTCAAATGGTGCGTGTAGATCGAATAAGCTCATGGATGTAACGATATAGCCGATTATTTTGAGTTCTCCATGCGTTAAAACGACATGGATTCGATAAGGTTGTTACGAGACGGGCTGAAGCCTCGTCTCTTCACATCTTATACGATACGATCTAGTCAAATCATTGAAAACATCATATCGATGTGGCAGACTCAAGACTGCCCTAGTAACCTTGGCTAGAGATACATTCTCTAACTGTGTTATTACTTGCTTGCGGATAATATTTGCTGCCCCAAGACAATCGCTGTTAAGCCAAATTCCGTCATCGGTTAGATAGCCACCACGACCAAGATTATTTAGCTTGCCCTTGATTTTCTGACCTCTTTTTCCTGTAAATCTATGCTTCCTTTCAGCTTTTTCACCGAAGGTCGGAAGCTCATCATTACCTAAGAAATTTGACTGGCTAGTATAGCTTTCTTCGCGAGCTATAAACTGAATTCCGTGCTGGAGCGCTAACTGCTCGATTCTATTTTTAATAGCTACATTAGGAATAGTTACAAACTCTTGATTAACCTTTTTAGACATCTGAGAACCATTTTTGAGTCCTTGATTCCAGCCGTGAACTATTGTCCCGACATGATTATTCAAGCACCAATTAACAATAAAGCGAGCTACTTTATTTCGGATGTCTCGGAATTGCCTATTTCTCTTCTCGGATAACGCTGCTAGGGGAGCATCCCAATAAGCTTGAGGCTTTCCTTTCTTAAGAGTAGCTACTTTTTTGTTGTAGAACTGATTGATTGACTTAATCTTTTTGCCATCAATAATAAAGGATTTACCAGTAGTAGATACACAAGTTAAAAGATTGCCTAATCCTGGGTCAATTCCCAACACATTAGATTGATTGAAATTTGATTTAACTTCTTTTTGTCTGTAAACAAATTCGACATAGAAGCATTTGTTACGAGGTAATATTCTTACTTCTTTAATATCTTTAAAATTAAGATTGGATGGCATTGGCAAAGTAAAACTATCAATACCAAACCAAGCCTTAACCTGCTTGCCAAGAGTAAATTTGACTTGATTATTAACAAGCTTCAGCCACCTAGCAGGATAGCTAATAACTGTTAAACCTCCTTTCTTTCTATAGTTTGGTAATTTAGGCTTATTTTTTAATTTACCTTCGCGATATAACTTGGCTAACTTGCGATAAGACTTAAAAGATTCTCCTACTTTGTGACAAGCTTGTTGTGCTACAGCCGAACGCAAAGCTTTAAAGTGCAAATTGCTTTTCATTAATTCATCAAGCTCGTAGTTGGATACATATTTATGAGCTTTAAAAAACATTTGGCGACAATAATAAATGGCACAGTTGCTTAATTTATTTGCTTCGGAGCAGATAAATTCTAAGACTGCTTTTGTCTCACTATCCTCATGAATTAATTGCTGTTGGCATCCATACATGGCAAAATTTGTATATTTGATATAGTAATTATACATATTTTATCAACAAAAGCCATGAAAATACCATGAAGAAAGAGCCTGATGAATATAGACGCAACCCTCATTCGGTAACGCTAATCAACTATCATTTTGTCTTTTGCCCTAAGCGAAGAAAGAAGGTCTTAACAGGGGAAATTGCCCATCGCTTACAGAAAATTATTTTTGAGTTATGTACGGAAAATAACTGGCGACTAATAGCATTAGAGATCATGCCAGACCATGTTCATCTGTTCTTAAATACTGACCCTACTTTTGCTCCTTCCGTAATAATCAAAAGAATTAAAGGCAGAGCCTCGCATCACCTTAGAAAAGAATTTCCTGAATTACTTAAATTACCTACATTGTGGACTCCCAGTTATTTTGTAGCTACTACTGGAAATGCTTCAACTGAGACAATAAAGAAGTATATTGAGAATCAGAAAAACAAATAAGACACGCGACACTAAAGTGTCCGCGTCGCTATTCAACCAGCCGTTAAAACAGACTGG
>CAVRWR010000095.1:0-9648 GCA_963724445.1 uncultured cyanobacterium
ATCAAATGGCGAACTTGGACAATTCCTTTCTCGCCTTCTAATCCGCGTGAGAAGGTCATAATTTGCTTGACTAACGCCGTGCCTCGGTTGGCGTTGGTTTCCATAATTTTAAAGAAACCCTTCGTTTGTTCGTCCAAGTCGGGCAGCTTGAGGGGTAGTAGCTTGGAAAAGCCCAAAATAGGAGCGAGAATATTATTTAGGTCGTGGGCAATACCACCAGCCAACGTTCCCAAGCTTTCTAAACGTTGAGTACGGAGGAATTGAGTTTCTAGCTGTTTCTGCTCGGTAATGTCGGTTTTAACCACCAAATAGGACTGGGGATTTCCTGCATCGTCTTTCACCAAAGTCCAGCGACTTTGCACTATGACATCTCGCTCCATTTTAGTAACTTGATGGAGTTCCCCTCGCCATTCGCCTTGCTCTATTGCTATTTGCTGAGTTTTGCTTAATTCTGTAGGAGATCTTCGATGTAAGAGTTGATGAGCAATTTTATTTAATGCTTCTGCTTTTGTCCAACCGTATAAGTTCTCTGCACCTTTATTCCAGAATAGAATTTTGTCATCTAATCCTAGAACCATAATTGCATCTGTTGCTATATCTAACAAAGCAGCCTGTTCGCCGATCTTTTGCTCTGCCTGTTTGCGCTTAGTAATATCGTGATTGATTTCTAAAACTTGCTGGGGGTTTCCTGCCTCGTCCCGCAATAACGACCAGCGACCCATTACTGTAAGAGTATTGCCAGCTTGTGTTTGTTGGGTAAATTCTCCTGACCAATGCCCCTCACGAAATAGTTCCGCTTCAATTTCTGCTATGGGCTGAGAAAATTTTGCCTGAAGCAAATCGTGGGATTTTTTGCCTACAGCCTCTTGTCCCGACCAGCCATACATTTCTGCTGCGCCATTATTCCAAAAAGCGATCGTATTATCCAAATTGCAAACTAGGATCGTATCGTGGGTCAAATTTAATAAAGCTGCCTGTTCTTTATTTTTGGCTTCTACTTGATGCCTTTGGCGATCGCTTTTATAGGCTTCAATGATACGACTACAGGTATCTAGTAAGGGTCGCAGATAGTGTATGTTATCTTCATCGTAACCGCCTTCTCGATTGGCAATGCCCATCATCCCCGTCATTTCGCCATTTTTATAGAAAGGTACGCCTAAAAAAGCATTTAAAGGAGGATGTCCATCGGGTAAGCCACCCCGTCGAGGATCGTCGCTGGGGCTATTGGCAATTACTGGTTCGCCAGTGACAATCACTGCACCGAAAAGAGTTTGTAGGTTATGAAATTCCATCCCTTTGGGGGCATTTTCAGCATAAAAAGCTCTGGTTTTGTCATTCCAAGAAATATCAGTAATGGCATGGGTTTTAAGATATGGTCTGCCACGGAATTTCATGTAGCTTTCTTCCATAAGCGGGCTACCGTCTGTTGCCAGGTGAATCTCACCAATAAAGCCATACTCACTCTCAGTTAGTTCTAGAAGACTCTCTAACATTCCATCAAACAAGATCCCAGGATCGGCATCGGTTAAAAACTGGGTTTGAATCGAACTTATCGCCTGTAAAACTTGATTACTTCGTTGAAGATCTGTTGCTGCTTGTTGGCGTTCTAGTTCAGCGGTAGCGCGAGAAGCAAAAATCTTTAATACTTCTTCGATCAAAGTAGTATCTTTAAATGGCTTGGTATCAACGATCGCAATTAAACCTAGAACGTTTCCAGCACTATCAAATATCGGCATTCCTGCATAACTTTCGGCTTCCATCGTTTGTAAGGGTGGAATATCGGGAAATAATTCTTGAACTGCTTCGGGATAAACACATAGCCCCTTGTTAATTACGTTGCCACAAGGCGCATTGGCTAAGTCGTAGGTAAAGTTAGCGATAGTCGCCCCCTTGCCATAGACTGCCAGTGTCTCAACTCGCTTTTCTTCAGACTGAATTAATCTGCTAATAAATGCGTAATCTACCTGGAGTGTTTTGCTGAGGTATTCTGTCAAAGTTAGAGAAAAACCTTTCTCCTACTTCAACTGAGACTCCAGAGGCAATATCTTTGAGGATCTGATTCTCGCGCCTTTGGCGATCGCTAATATCCGTGATTGAACCAGCCATACGGATAACTTGCCCCTGTTCATCCCAAATAGCCTGACCGCGAGCCTCAACCCAACAATACGATCCGTCCTGCCTACGTAGGCGATACTCGATGTTATAAGGAACTTGATACTTGAGATGTTTTTGCAAGGCTGCCACAACGCGATCGTGTTCTTCTGGATGCAGTCTCGTTGACCAAGCTTCAAAAGTATCAGGTAAGTCTACATCGTTACAGCCCAAGATTTCTTGCCAACGGGGGGCATAGAATACTTCGTTGGTTAGAACGTTCCAGTCCCATAAACCATTAGATGAACCTTCAACCGCTAGAGCATATCTTTCTTGGCTTACTCTCAATGAATTTTCAGCCAATGTTCTTTCGTTAGTCTGAGCGATAATATTAGCGATCGCACTAATAAAATTAACATCATCCTGGCTAAAATCTTGCTGTTGAATTGTGTGAACGCCCAAAATACCATAAGGTCGTTCGTTGCCTTGAATACTAACACTCATTCCGCTGATTGCCTGATGGTCGAGTAGCAAATTTGAACCACTAAAGCGGGTTTCTGTAAATAAGTTGTTGACTACTACTGGTTCTGAAACGAGGAGAGTGTAGCCAGCTTGAGAGTTGGTGTCCGCTCTTACGGTTGCTGTCCCGACAATGTCGTCGTGCCAACCCACCCCAGCTTTTAACAATAAGTTTTTGCCATCGGGAAGAAGTTCCAAGACCTTGCAGTATTCCACATTTAAAGTTGAGGCTACTAGGTTTACAGCTCGTTCTAAAATAGGTGCTAAATTCTTGGCTGCTAGGGCAAATTGACCAAATTCTGCCACTGCCTGCTGTTGTTTGACCTTGATTAGGAGTTGGCTTTTGGTGAATTTTAAAGTAGTAGTCTGTTCTTGTACCTCATGTTCTAATTTAGCTTGCCGACTGACTAATAACTGAGTTTTTTCAATTTCCAAACTACATACCTGTTGCTGTAACGCTTCGATTACTCCATACATTTCTGTCGGATCGAATATCTGAAGTAAGCTAGTTTGAGTAACAATTCCCAGCAGTGCCTCTTTAGCATCACCGACTAATAAACGCCTGACTCGACGTTGCTGCATCTGTTGGTGAATTGACCAAAGGGTATCTTCTGGATGGACTAAGAACAAAGGCGAACTCATCACATTTTGCGCTGGTTGTGCTAAATCGAGGTCGAGGTTTTGAAACTGAACAATATCCCGCTCGGTGATGATTCCCAAAGGGCGAATAAATGAGCTATTACTGTTTGGATCTAATGCTGATTCACCAATCGCTACATAGCTTGTCTGATTTTCCGTCATCAATTGGGCTATATATCTTACTGAGTCATCAGGAGCAGCGTAAATAATCTCCGTTTCCATGACTTCTTCAACCGTGCGCCACCGCATCAGATTGATGGGTTGCAGCTTTTCTCGTAGAGTTTTAGCGGTGATCAGTCCCAATAAATTATTGCCATCGTCTACCACGGGCAAATGACGAATGCGCCGCGATCGCAGCATGGTTAAAACCGAGAATACATCTTGAGACTCATCGATCGCTAATAACACCATATCCTGGGTCATTACTTCTTCGATAGTGGAACTTTTGGTATTTATTCCCGCAGCAATTAGCTTAACTAAGTCCCGTTCGGTAAAGATGCCCCGAATCTGAGAATTTTCTACAATCAGAACACAACTGCTATTGTTTCTAGCACTAGTATCCAAAGCAGCAGTCGGCTCATCCTCAATATTACAGCTACTACCCAGCTCCTGCATTAACCTAATGACTTCAGCTAAAGAAGTTCCAGGTGCTACCGTCAAGGGATGGCGATCGATTACCTGCTCTAGAGCAAAGAAAGTATTTTGCTGCACTATTATGTCTCAAAATTGACACTTCATTATTTATCTTAGTGTAACCAAACCCCAAAAAATCTTCGATCAAGTATCTTTTAAGACAATATTAAACCTCCAAATAAGTTATGTATTATCTTCATTTAAGCGATTTTTAAGTACAAAATTGACAATAGTGATTTATCAAAAATTTGGGCATTGGCAGTTCTAACAACCAGCAATTCAGCCTAACTTCAACCAAGGATATTTCTGCAAATCCTCACGAGTCCAGCAAGAGAGTCCAGCCTGATGAGATACTGTTTCTAGATTTATCAGCATATCGGGGTCGGCAAAATCAATCTGTCCTGGGCTATCGATTTTTTCCAGTTCTTCGAGGAGCATAAGATCGAGAAACTCTTCTTCATAATCACTAGAAATAAGATCCTTCAAACCTCGACGGTGCATATCTACGTAAAAGCTTTTGCCAGCCAAGTTTGGTAACCACTGGAGGACTACCTCCTTAGCTTTAGTCTCAAATTCTGATTGTGACTGAAAAGAAAAGGTTGCAGTTACGGGGACTATTCTATGAATAAGATTTAGCAAATCAGGATCGTCTGATATTTTACTGTTGAAGGTTTCTAGAAAGTGTGGAATACTATCTGATTTCAATAGCAAAATATTCTCAAAGTCACTTTGATAAACTGTTCCCAATTTTTCAAATAACAAATAAGCTGGACCAAAGCTATGTTCCTGTACGTCAATTAATACGTTCCAATCAATCATTACCTTATCTCCTAAATCTAAGATTATGTTTTGAGACTGTCATCAAACTAGGCTTGTTTGATCTGGGAAAAATGCTCGTTATACTCGCTTCTCTTAAAGAAAGATCTTCTTGGCTAAAGTCACCATCGTTTTCATCTTCCAAAGTAGAAACAATAAAATTAGTCGGTGTTTCTTGTTTACTGTCTTGAACCTCCTCAGCACAATTGTGGGCTACACTATCGTTGGATAGCTGAAGGCTATTGTAGTTTTCCATCTCATTTATCAGTACTTATTTGGTACGTAGAGCTTTTGAGCCAGAGATAACTTTTCAGAACTGAATCTTTTGGTGCCTGTTAATCAAAACATTTCTGTGATTTGAAAAAAGGCATTAAGGAATCACCAAATAGCTTTATATTCTGACCATATACTTCAATTATGAGCTTAATTTAAGATCTTGAAGAATTTGTGAGGAATAGCTTTTGGGGAATATAGCACTAACTACTAACTACTAACCTTTTTAGTAGCTTCGTTAATCATCAAGGGTAGCAAAGCACTAATGATAATAATCAACGCATCAAGAGAGCCAATTGCTGTCACACTAAGTAAACTACCCAAGCTGGGAATGATCAGACAGATAAACTGTAATCCAAGAGAAATGCCTAGAGCCAAGGTTAGATAGTTATTTGGCTGTAGTTTGGCTTTCCATACAGGTTGGTTAGTACGACAGCTCAAAGCATGGAGTAACTGCGCTGTAACTAAGGTCATAAAGGCAATGGTGCTGGCGCGATCGCCGATACCGTAATTAGAAATACCATAGCTATAGGCGGCTAAGGTAAACAGAGAAATTATTCCTGCTTCAAAACCAAGGCGTTTAAAGTCAGCAGTGCTGATAATTGCTGTCTCAGGTGAACGAGGAGGAACGTCTAACACATTGGGTTCAGGTGCTTCTAAACCCAATGCCAAACCAGGGAAGATATCAGTGACTAGATTAAGCCAAAGAAGCTGAATGGCATTAAGGGGTAAACCCATGCCCAATACATTAGCCATTACCATGACGATAATTTCGCTTAGGTTGGTTGCCAACAAAAAGTGTAGGGCTTTTTTGATATTGTTATAAATTGTTCTACCCTGACTAACCGCTGCGATCGCAGTTTCCAGATTATCATCTGCAAGGACAATATCTGCCACTTCTCTGGCTACATCTGTCCCTGTCTTGCCCATAGCAATCCCGACTTCCGCAGCTTTGAGGGCAGGAGCGTCATTTATGCCATCTCCCGTCATGGCTACAACCTTTCCTGCTGCCTGTAAGGTTTGAACAATTTGTAGTTTATCGCCAGGGGTAATGCGGGCAAAAACATTAGTGTGATTGATTTCTGGTAGGGACGGATCGCGCTCCGCTTGTGTATAGCTAAGATTTAACTGTTTGGCGATCGCTGTCGCCGTATTCTCCTGATCTCCCGTCAGCATTACGGTGTCAATTCCTGCGTGATGAAAGTCGGCGATGAGCTGTTTAACTCCGTGACGGATCGGATTAGTGATACCGATCAAGCCGATCCAGACCAGATTGTTAGGGGTAAATTCTGCGGTTGCATCTATCTCCCCATAGGCTGTGCCTAAAACTCGCAGGGCATTGTTAGTCATGTCCTGATTCGCTTGGGCGATCGCCTCTCGGTCTATTTTATTTAATTGAGCAGGTTGATTATCAATTAGTTTGTAGGAACAAAGTGCCAATACCTCCGAGGGATTGCCTTTAACTGCGATGAATTTTTGGGAATGATCGAACTGATGAACCGTTGCCATATAGTTTTGACCGTCAGCGCGATGATTGATTTCTAGTAGGGGATACAGAGCTGAAACAGTGGAAATATCTAAGCCCGCATCGATAGCCATCTGCATCAAAGCATTTTCTGTTGGGGAACCTTCGATCTCTAATTTGCCGTCGCTACCTAGGCTCACCTTACTTTCATTACAGAGAACTGCAACCTTAATTAGCTCCAATAGTTCGGCGTGATGATTGCTAGGAAATAAGCGATCGCCTAACTTAAGGTGATGATCGAGAGTTTGAACCTCAACTACCGACATCTCATTAGCAGTCAGCGTACCAGTTTTATCTAGGCAGATAGTTTGCACCGAACCTAAAGCTTCGATCGCATCGAGACGACGCACTAAAACCCCTTGCTGTCTCATTTTATTGATGCCCAGTGCTAGGGTAATTGTTGCCACAGTAGGCAATCCTTCAGGGACTGCTGCTACGGCTAAAGCGATCGAGGTTTTTAGCATTTCCACAAAACCATAGCCACGAAGTATTCCTAGTCCTAAGACTAAAACACATACCACACTGGACAACAAAACTAGTTGACTGCCAGCCCTTTCCAACTGTATTTCCAAAGGAGTTTGGGGATTTTTTGTTTCTGTGACTAGAGCCTGAATTTTGCCCATCTCTGTATGTTGTCCTGTCGCGACGACGACTCCCAAACCTTGACCGCCAGTGACAAAAGTACCGCTGTAAACCATGTTTGTACGTTCGGCTAGGGGAATATCTTGACCCAATAGAACCTGACAAGTTTTAGTTACAGGAACGCTTTCCCCTGTGAGAGTTGATTCATCAACGCTCAGATTTTGGCTTTCTATTACTCTGGCATCCGCGGTAATATAACTCCCAGGCTTGAGTATTAGAAGATCGCCTACTACAACTGTTTGAGACTCAACTTCGATTACTTGTCCATCTCTAACTACCCATGCAGTCGGATTTACGAGATTTTTCAACGAAAGGATAATTCGCTCAGATTTGCTTTCGGTAACATAACCCAAAACAGCATTGATAACTACTACTCCCATAATTACCAGGGCATCAACCTGACTACCTGTAGCAATAGAAAGAATCGCAGCTACGGTTAAAAGGGCGACAGGAATCGACCAAAAGTAGCTTAGAAAAACAACTAGATCGGGACGAGGCTCGGCTTCTGGCAGAATATTTCTACCGTATTTGGTTAGATTTTGTTCTGCTGCTACCGTAGATAGTCCTTGAGTGATAGAAGTTTCAAACTCAGCTAAGATTTCGGCTATTTCTCGTAAATACCAAGCTGCAGTCCATTTTTGAGATTTTAATCTAGCAGGCGATCGCTCTATAGTCACAACTGAAACCATTATCCCCCTGATGATTGTGTTGAACCTTCTAATTGGTCAAATCTCTTGTGAATAGTTTCGGGCTGCACCGTACCAACCCGCGACAGCAAAACTGCCCCAAAGCCAAATAGATCGAGCATGAGAATAATTAACCCTCCAGCAATGGGAATCAAACTAATTACGGCTAAAATCAACATTCCCACTAAGAACGGAATAAATGGTTTTTCTCGACGAGCCAAGATTTTCTTGCCAATCCAAAGCCCAGTGGCGATCGCACCAAGTAAACCCGCCACAGCCAAGGCTAGATTAGAAATGGGAATAAGTAAAAACCCAAATACGCTACCAGCAAATAAGGCTACAAACAGAGTAATTGCGACAATGCCACCTAAACCCCACATTCCACTTTTGAAGGGATGTTGATTCATGGTTGCGATGATACTTTTTAGATGACCAGGGAGCAACAGCAGTAAAAAGATCCCGAAAACAAAAATGATTGTCAAAGAAGCTAAAGAGAAAAAGGCGTTGGTTAAATAAATTGTGCCAAATAAGCCGAAACGATCTAAAAGCACTCCCGCGTTACTGAAAATAACTACCTCACTACCCCCAACCATTGCACCAGGTTCTTTAATAATCTGCCCGCCGATAGCCACTGCATCTCCACCTACGCGAGCATTAGGCTTGAGAATTATATCTCCACCAATAGCCACCGCATCTTGCGTAACTTGTCCTTCGTTGAGAATAGAAATATTCCCACCAACAGCAACTACCTCAGTCATTACCTGTTTTTCGGCAACCGTAACATCAGTACCCATTTTGAAAATCTGAACACCATCATTGCTTTGAGCAACAGCAACCCCAGCAATCAGAATTACCAAAAAGGCTGCGACAAAAGCTAATAACAACTTTCTAATTCTTTGCCAATTCATTTTAATACTTCTCCTATTATTTGGTTAATTGTTAGTTACTCTTGTACTGGCGAACAGCCGTTCGCCCCTAGCTGACTTCATTTAAAACTTCATCGACAGTTCTTCTTGGGGTTGGTTTGGTTTCCTTGGCGTAACCTAATCGCAGCAAGATCTGTGGATAGCCATTTTCAGGAAACATAGCCTGTAGGCGCGATCGCAATTCAGGAATTTCAATAGGCTGATTGAAAAACGATGCCCAAACATCATCAATTCTGGCTCTCAATAATAGATGTTCTAAAGCCTCTCCTGTTTCTAGCCAATCGCGGGGATGGTCATTATTACTTCCGATTAAGCATTAAAACTGGCGCATTTTTAGCAAGTTGACAATCTTTAGCTGACTGAGATTTTCCCAAATCAAAAGAGCGAATAGCCAGAGAAATTATAGGTGTCAACACATCTAATTTTTCGTTTATTCCTTGAGCATAGGCGGGAATACCATCATGACTAGGATTATTATGAGCGTGAACCCATTTTGATAATTCTTGGCGAAACAACGGATCTGCCATTTGTAGGCGATCTCCGCGATCGATTAATTCAATTACTTTTGAGCGAGTACTTGCGGAGATTATTGTAGTTGTAATTTCTCGCCAAGTGCCATCCGAGTCTGTTGCAGCTTCAAGTTCTGAAATTAAAGATGCGGGAAGTTCGCGATCTATAAAAGGAAGGCGATTAGTAGCTCTTTTGGAGATGGCTCTAAATAAATAGCTTTCTTCTTGTTTGATGATTCTCTTACTACCAAGACTTATTCTTGCTAACAAATCGGGAGTTTTTGGCTTGGGGAAAATTTCCACAATATCTCTATAACCAAAGTGACGTATAGCAATACGAAGATTGAATAAAGCTGCACCACAACTCATCATCAGCTCGCGGTTATTGG
>CAVRWR010000096.1:0-6272 GCA_963724445.1 uncultured cyanobacterium
GATTGAAGCAGTAGTGTCCAACACCTGTCCATTACTAGGGAAAACTATACGCGAGGGAAAATTTCGGACTCAATATAACGCGGTAGTCTTAGCTGTAGCTCGTAATGGCGAACGTTTACCAGGAAAAATTGGTAGCATTCGTCTTAAGCCAGGAGACAGTCTGCTACTAGAAGCTAACGCCAACTTCCTATCCCAGCAACGGATTTCTAATGATTTCTATTTAGTCAACGGCATCCCTGATTCTGAACCTCTGCGCCATGAGAAAGCCCCTTTAGCAATCATTATCCTCGGTATTATGGTGTTGTTGGCAGCTTTAGGCTGGATGAGCATGCTCAAGGCGGCAGTTATCGCTTCGGTATTTATGCTGCTCACGGGCTGTTGTTCTTCGGTTAGAGCCTTTCGTAATATTGAGTGGTCAGTATTACTGGTAATCGGCGCAGCTTTAAGCATTGGTAAAGCATTAGAATCTACTGGGGCAGCAGGAGCGATCGCCAGCAGTTTAATTCAATTCTCAGGGGATAATCCTTGGTTGGCTTTAGCGATTATTTACGGGGTAACAAATCTACTCACGGAGGTAATTACGAATAATGCCGCCGCCGCTCTAATCTTCCCGATTGCTCTTGCCCTATCTCGTAATTTAGAGGTTAGCTTCACCCCTTTTGCGATCGCGATCATGATCGCTGCATCCGCTAGCTTCTCTACTCCTATTGGTTATCAGACCAATTTAATGGTATATGGTCCTGGAGGCTATCGATTTAGTGACTTTATGCGGGTAGGAATTCCCTTAAATGTGATATTTTGGCTAATTACGATTACTTTGACACCGTTGTTTTATCCGTTTCAATTGTGATTATATTAATGTTCGAGAAGCAATGCTTATAAAATTTAATAATTATCAATTGATAAACTGTAACTCCAAGATTGCCAATACAGTAATCAGGTTTTAATTATGCTGAAATTTTACTATTCTCGTCTTTCGATTAATGCTCGTCGTGTCTGGGTCAACCTGTTAGAGAAGAATATCGAGTATGAACCAATAATACTCAAGCTTGATGGCGATCAGTTTCAACCAGATTTTTTAAAGTTGAATCCTTTTCATCATATTCCCGTATTAGTAGATGGGGATTTTAAGATCTTTGAATCTTTAGCAATTTTAGATTATTTAGAAGCTAAGTATCCTCATCCGTCTTTTATGCCAAATAATGCTCAAGATATTGCTAAAGTACGGATGATCGAGTTAGTCACGGTAAATGAACTCCCACCCGCTTCAATTGTGCTGATGAAACAGATGTTAGATGTGGCAGTTGAAGAACAGAAAATCGAACAGGCAAGGCAAACGATGGCGATCGCACTACAGTATTTTGAAGCTAATCTAGAGGAGGATCGGCTATACTTTCTGGGAGAACAGTTGAGCTATGCAGATATCGTTGCAGGAACAGCAGTTGCCGCAATTCCCAATTTAGGAATTAGTTTGGAGCCATATCCTAAAATAACTAAATGGGTTGAAAACTTGAATCAGCGTCCCAGTTGGCAGAAAACACGACCCTCTCCCGAAGAAATTGACAGATCTAAATCCATAATGAAAGCAATTTTACAAAGACGCTCAAGCTAACTTGCAAGTTAGCTTACTATTACTAGATAGAATCAGTTACCCGAATTAAATATTGTTCGCGGTTAAATTCCCTTTGTTCTTCAGTTAAGACATTGTAATTATCAATCGGTGGACGCATATCCCATTGAGTCTCGGCAAACATCAGGAGATTAGCACTCATTATTGAACCTGTTGCCAAAAATTGCCAGCCAATACAGAAAGGTAAAATAGCTATTCCCAAGATATGAAATAATCCTGCCATGATAAAGGCACGCGATCGCAGTCCAATTCCCGTACAAAAGTAGCCTACTGCACTCAAGCCAAGCCACAAATGACATAGGTGCATCAAAACTATTCCCGAACCATAATAAATGCCAAAATCGGTAATAGCTACACCACAGAGCATCAGAAAACTCCAAGCATAAAGCACCCAACGCAAGCGTTCCACCTTGACCCAAAAATGGGTCAAAACAATCATCCCTGCCGTCCCTGCTAGGGTTAATATAGACCAAAAAACGGCTTGGGTAATCCAGTCAATCGGGGCAAACTGTGCAGTCAAAAAGATTACGGCAGTAATCATACCCCAAACGACAAAAACCTGATCGATTCTGGTATAAATGCTGTTGAATAGGGTTTTATTGCTAATCTGCAATCTCAATTTTAATAATCCTTGACGATCCTGAAAATCTAAAGCGTGCTGTTTACGGCGGACGATCGGCTCGGCAGAATTGAACAAATGCATTATGTATATTTATTTAAAAATTTATTAAAGATAGGCTGTATAACTTTGGTTATATTTATCTTGCTTAATAATTGTACATATATCTGGAGATAGATAGCCCCAGAAAACCAGACTAGATCAGTTCGGTATGCACCCATGCCGATCTATTCAAACCTTAAATAGCTAGATGAGTTGCCGTCCAAATTGTCCATCCGTCTAGAAGCCATAAAACCATGGTGCAGGCAAAGAGAATCAGATACATCCAGGGTTGTGAGAGGGGACGCACATCGGAAGTATCGATCTTGGTTTTTTCGGTAACTAGATTGACCATTTTGTTAAATCCAGCTACTCGCATGGGTAGAAGGTAAGCCTCTTCAGTCGTAGGAGACGTAAAGTAATATACTAAGCCACCCTGTCCAGTGGTACGCATTTTAAGGTTATCGATTTCTTTCCAAGCCAAAGACCAACCTTGGCGAAAAAAAGCGGGAACCCAATTGGGGTAATCCACCCGAATCTTTTCGTCGTCTAAAATCACTCTCTCACTAAGAACAGCAGTTAAGGCGATCGCACCTAAAGCAATACCAATCCACAACAGCCACGATGGTACAGGGGCATCAGTGAAGTTGGCAAGAAAGGGTAACGGTACTGTCAAGCCAACATAGAGAGATAAAAGAGTGATACGAATAATGGGAGATATTTTAAAGATGTTCATTTTTTGATTACTAATTAAATTTAGACGACTAGAAGAGATCTTTACTGATAGCGATTGACCAATTAACTCCAAGGCTCAAATAAGTGCTTTTGCTAATAATCTCAAAACAGTTTCATCTCGTCGCCTTAGAAAAGAGTTCCCGACTAGGTGCGCTCAGTTTTATTTTAAGCTTGCTATCTCTTGTCGTACCATTGCAGCTTAGGGTTAGATTTTAGATTACCTAACTTCTAGCTTCTGACATTTCGTTGAGAGAAATTCCCTCAAAATAACGGTCAGTTTGAGCCTGTTGTCGATATTTAGCTTCTAGTTTAACTGCCTGACGTAAGTTATCTAAGGCTGATTCGACTCGCTCTGACATGGCATAGCAGATGGCTTTGTTATAGTAGGCTTCAGCATAATCATCCCGAATCTCCAAAGCTAGATTAAAGCTGGCGATCGCTTCTTGATACCGCTGGAGCTTAATCATAACTTTGCCTCGATAGTTCCAAGCCTTGGATAATTGCGGGTTTAACTCTACCGCCTTGTCAAAAGAACTGAGTGCATCTTCATAGCGTTCCAACATCTCTAAAGCCATGCCTCGATTCATCCAGGGGACTGCATTGTCTGGTTGAATTTGTACCGCCCGCTCAAAGGAGGCAAAAGCTGGTTCGTGTTGCAGTAACATACCTAAAGCAACCCCTCGATCTACCCAAGCTTGATAATAGTCTGGCTGAATCTCTACTGCTCGGTCATAACTGGCGATCGCATCTTCATAACGTTTGAGACGACTAAAGGTAATACCGCGATTGCACCATGCCTCATCAAAAGTAGGTTTGATTCTCACTGCCTTATTAAAAGCGGCGATCGCTCCTTCATATCTTTGCAACTCCCGCAAGGCAATTCCTCGCTGATTCCAAGCCTGGGGGTTGTCTGCCTGGAGTTCCAATACTCGATCAAATAAGGCGATCGCCTCTGAGTAGTTTTTCTCAACTAACTGTTGTCTGCCCTGTTCGAGCAAGTCATTAGGCTTGAGAAATAGCTCAGGATGGTTTGACTGTAGAGTTTCTAAGGGTTCATTAAGCACTTGCAAATTTTGTTGAATTTCCCCCAGGGCAGTGGCAGTAATCTCTTGGGATGAAATCTGAGCTAGATCTCGCAGAATTTTAGCTTTCTCCGTTTGAGCATCAGCGTATATTTGGGTCAATTGGACAGTATTTTGAGTCTGTAGTTGTTCGAGGGCTTGCCAGATTAATTCCTGACGCTGCTCTAGTTGCGATCGCGCTGCTGTAAATTGTTCCTTAAGTTCGGTTTGTAGCTGTGCTAGGTTGTCCAGGGCTTGCTCTTTTTGAGCTTTAATTTCCGAGTTTTCTTGCGCCATGTCTTGAGTAAATTTACTTTCTAGCTGATGCAAATTTTCTAAAGTTTGCTTCATCTGGCGATCTATCTGAGATTGGGAATCTACTAGTTGAGTAGCGAGTTCTGTTCCTAAGTTTTTCAGATTTGTAGCTGCTAGATTTTGCTGCTGCTGAATTTTTTGCTGGGCATTAGTTTGTAAATCAGCGATCTGGCTGGTTAATTTAGCTTCTAGCTTGGTAAAGTGACTCAGAATATTGTCTTGTTGGAGTTGTGCTTTTTCTTTTAGAGTTGACAACTCACCTGTAAACTGAGCCTGGGAATTTTGGATGTTTTCCCGAAAATGCTGCTGGTGTTGCTGTAAATCTGTCTGTAATTGAGCTACTTGAGGTGCTAGTTGAGAGCTTAGCTGTTGCAGATTTTCTGTCCAGTCATCCTTCTGTTTTTGTGTTGATGCTTGAAGGGTGGCTAAGCGTTGTTCAAAAGTAGTTTGTGCTTGCTGTAGCGATCGCCAGACGCTATCTTGTTGTTGAGCTACTTCTGACTGCATCTGATTTAACTGAGGAGTTAACTCGGAACTCAGTTTAGCTATATTTTCGAGCATCAGATCTCTTTGCTGCCTGGTATTCGCTTCAAGTTCTTTTAGTTGACCCTTAAATCCAGTCTCTTTGCTGCCTAACTTTTGTTTGTAAGTATCAATTTCCCTGCCAATAGTATTAAGTCCCTGTTTTTGGACATTACTCAGTTCCAAGATCAGTTGGGAAATAGTTTCTCGCTTTTGCTGTAGTTCCCCCTGAAAATCTTTTGCTTCAAGCTCTATTTTGCTGCTCATTTGTCCAGCATTGCGCAGCATCTGTTCTAAATCCTGAGTAACCCTGTTCAGTTGAGATTTAGCTGTATCCAGTTCCTGAAGATTGGTACTGACAAGGCTTGCAACCTCTCGTACTACAGCTTTACGTAATAACCATAAAGCTGCGATTGCCCCTGTCAATAGCAATGCCAAAGTAGCCAACATGATTAGGTTAAACTGAGCCACAGTTCTACTAAAGAAGCGATTAGCTTCAGCTTCAATTTGCGATTGAATTTGCTTGTCTGATGGTAGTTCCTGTACTTGATGATTGCGCCAACAAAATTTCCGACGAAGCAGGGGAAGCAGCAATAGGTGCAAGTAAAGTAGCCAAAATCAAGCTACTTTGTGATAACCAAATCGAAAACTTTGGATATTTGTTGCTCATCAGAACCACCTCTGTCGATTGATGACATTTTTTCTGGACTTATTCCAGGTTAATCAAAATCGATCGATTTCTGCTCGAATAAGTTTAACCTCTCTAAAATTAAAGCGATCGCCACTGAAGATTATCAGGAAAAAGGAAAGAGGTTCTTACTTCGATCATCACTTCTCAAGCTACGTCGATCGATAGTGCGATCGGCTTTTATTTTGGGAAAAATCAATAGTTTAAAGGAAGATAAGCGATCTCTAATGAAGATATACGAACCAAACTCCCGATCGCTAGAATAAACTCGTGAACTAAACTTTGCCTTTGCACCCATGACTATTGAGCTAGATCATTTGTTTATTTGTTCTCAAGTTAATGCGCCAGAAATAGAAAACCTCTTAGATTTGGGACTGATAGAAGGACGTTCCAATACTCATCCAGGACAAGGTACGGCTAATCGATGCATCTTCTTTCAGAATTTTATGTTGGAATTACTATTCCCGCAGCTAAATCTTTTTCAGAGGGGTTAAATACAATCAATCGTCAAAATTTAGTTGAATTTATTCCAGGAAAAGAGAATTTAGTTACCCTCGAAGGCGATCGCTTTTTTAGAGTAATGGATTTATGCAAATATTCTCTTCGGCAAGATAAAACTAGATCTTCAACAACTTAAGATCGCTATTACAGGATGTTCCTGGA
>CAVRWR010000097.1:0-16486 GCA_963724445.1 uncultured cyanobacterium
TAATCAAACGCGCTCCTCTACCTAAAGTAATGTAGTTCCAAGCCCACTGAATCATAACAATCAGTTTGTTATCAAATTCAATTAGGTAGTAAATATGAGCAAATACCCAAATTATCCAGGCAATAAAGCCCGAAAAGCGACCAATGTTGAGATTAGCAACGGCTTTATTCTGTCCAATTACCGCCATACTGCCAAAATCTTGATAGCTAAAAGGCTTAACTTTTGCACCAATGACTCGTTTAGCGATTAAATCGGCTACATACTCGCCTTCCTTCATGGCTACTGGTGCTACTCCAGGGAGAGGATATTCTCCTTGATGGGGAAAATTGGCTAAATCGCCAATTACAAAAATATCGGCATGTCCTTTGAGGCTTAAGTCAGGTTCAACTATTACTCTGCCAACGCGATCGAGTTCTGCACCTACTTTATCTGCTAAGATCTTACCCATAAAGGATGCTTTAACCCCTGCTGCCCAGAGGATTGTATGAGCAGCGATAGTTTTTGTTTCATCTCCCTGACGATAGGTAACAGAATTATCGGCAATATTCGTAACTAAAGTTTTTGTTTGAACATCTACTCCTAATTTCTCTAAAGATTTTTGTGCTTCTACCGAACACTCTTCAGGATAGGGTGGTAATATGCGATCCATTCCCTCGAACAGCAATATCTTTGCTTGGGTGGTATCAATATCGCGGAAGTCATTTTTTACTGACTGGTGAGCTATTTCGGCGATCGCGCCAGCTAATTCCACTCCAGTAGGACCACCCCCGACAACAACAAAGGTTAGTAGCGCCTCGCGCTTTTTCGGGTTAGTTTCCTTTTCTGCTGCCTCAAATGCCGTAAAGATCCGACGACGCATTTCTAAAGCATCTTCTACAGTCTTTAATCCTGGTGCCTCATTTTGCCATTGATCGTTACCAAAGTAGTGGTGACTTACTCCTGTTGCCACTATCAGAGCGTCGTAATCTAAAGCCTCGCGCTCTGCTAAATAAACTTTTTTTGCTTCAGCATCGATATCTACAACCTTGTCCAACAGAACTTTGGTATTTTTATGTTTACTCAAAATCACCCTTAAAGGGGAAGCGATATCGGCAGGGGACAGTGTTCCAGTGGCTACCTGATAGAGCAAAGGTTGGAACAGATGAAAATTTCGTTTGTCAATCAACGTTACTTTTACAGGAGCATCTTTCAATGACTTAGCTGCGTAGAGTCCGCCAAAACCACCACCCACGATAACTACGTGAGGAAGAGAAGCAGAAGCCTGCTTTGTTTGAGTATTTTTCATAGTAAGAACCTTGAGGTTGGGTAGAGGAATAATGCTTTTTATAAATTTGCTTGGTTATGAATTAAAGAAATTTCTGGAATCAAAAATATTTCTTGCAATTATATCCTAATATTAACTTTTATGAATTGATGTCAAGTAGTTAATTCGCTCGAATCATCGATACACGAAAATATTGGTCTGTCAATACTATTTCTAACTCTTATTCTCCAATCATGGTGTAGCAAGAAAAACAAAACATTTAGATAAATTTTGGCTAGATGCTGTTGCAGCAAGTAATCATTACAGCAGTTAAGATTCTGGCACTATAAGACAAGTAATCGAATCTTAGTCCCGTCAAGCCTTATAGTTTTGTGTTAAAAACCTTTTATATTATTGATTCATAATTTTTTTGTGGTGCTAGAGAGCCAAATATGAAAATCCCCAATTTTTTTAACAGCTATAGCAAAAAAGTACAAAAGCTCAAGCAACAGTATGGTGGTAACGAAGCCGAAGCTTTGTCTCAAGCGATCGGTGGGAACTTTCAGGCAGGTGGATTATTAGAATATTGTTTACTGTTGCAACATGGATTACAGCCAGAGCAAACAGTAATTGATGTCGGCTGTGGCAGTGGAAGATTAGCGGTTCAGCTAAGAGAATATTTAACGGGAACTTATGTGGGTATTGATGTAGTTCCAGAACTATTTAACTATGCTCGAAAAATATCCCAGCGTCCTGATTGGAAATTTTATCAAGCCCCTGGTTTAACAATTCCCGAACCTGATAGTTCAGCAGATTTTATTTGTTTCTTTTCTGTGTTGACGCATCTATTACATGAAGAAAGCTACAAGTACTTGCAGGATGCCAAGCGAATACTCAAACCTAACGGCAAAATAATTTTCTCCTTTCTAGAATTTTATATTCCCTGTCACTGGGATGTTTTTCAAGGCAATTTAGCGAACAGCGAATCCTGAGCGAGTATTAAATCAGTTTATTAGCCGAGATGGCATCGAAGCTTGGGCAAAACATCTGGATCTATCCATTACTGAAATAGTTGATGGTGATACACTTCACATCGATCTAGCCGATGGACAGATTGCCAAATGGGATGATGGTAGGGAAATGAAAGAAAAAGGAAGTTTGGGGCAGTCTATTGGCATTTTAACTAAGGCATGAATAGTGAACTACTTGTAAAAGCCATTGAGCGTTCCAGCGCGGTCTTGGGGGTTCCCCCCATGAGCGATATGCGAAGCGGCTTGCACTTATCACATTGAGTGTATCCTTTAGGGCTGGATCAAGAAGCGATCGCATCAACCAGATAAAAGATCGAGAATTTCTGATAATTCTGACAATTTTGACAACGCACCAATAGCTGAGGTAGTCTACAATAGACTTAAACAACGTTTTTGTTGTTTTAATCTCTAGTTCATACATAGTTCTCTTCAGCGGATCGTCTGTTCTACCTGAGTCTGAGAGTATTCAAACCTATTAGTTATAAATTGTTTATTTGACAAACAATGAGTGAAACAATCTTATCAATCCGTAATTTAACCGCCAATGTAGACGGTACTTCAATCCTCAAGGGAGTTAATCTAGAGATTAAGGCAGGGGAAGTCCATGGGATCATGGGGCGTAATGGCTCGGGAAAAAGCACCCTGTCAAAAATTATTGCAGGACATCCAGACTATGAAATCACTGGTGGAGAGATTATCTATCAGGGTAAAAATATTATCGATTTGGAACCCAACGAAAGAGCTAACAGGGGCATATTTCTAGCCTTTCAATATCCCTTGGCAATCCCAGGAGTAAGTAATCTGGACTTTATGCGAGTGGCGTACAATGCTAAACGCAAATATCAAGGTTTAGAAGAGATTGACACCTTTGATTTTGAAGACTTAATTGAGGAAAAGCTAGAAGTGGTTCAAATGAAAGCTAGCTTTTTAGAGAGAAGTCTTAATGAGGGATTTTCGGGAGGAGAAAAGAAACGTAACGAAATTCTCCAAATGGCATTATTAGATCCTACTTTAATGATCCTAGATGAGATTGATTCAGGCTTAGACATCGATGCCTTGAGAATCGTTTCTGATGGTGTAAATCAATTGAAAACGCCTGAAAAAGCTCATTTGATAATTACTCACTATCAAAGACTTTTAGACTACATCGAACCTGATTTTATTCACGTGATGCAGGATGGCAAGATTATTATTAGCGGTGGTAAAGAACTAGCGTTAGAACTTGAATCTCGCGGTTATGACTTTCTAGATGATAAATCTGCTGCGGAGGTTGGAGTCTAATGGCAGTCCAAATTCCTTTTTCCAGCATCTCAAAGGTTCACGGAGAAGCTGTAATTGAAGATGTTTTCTTTACTGGTTTACTACAGCAGTGTCAGGTAAATCGAGCTGCACCTCAATGGCTAATCAATATTCGCCAACAATCTAAAAACTGGCTGTCTCGACTGTCTGTACCAACAAAGAAGGATGAAGACTGGCGTTTTATCGATTTGTCGTCTTTGACGGAAGGTAAATTTGTCACGCCACAAAATCCCGTAGGGGCGCTTCGCGAAAGCGCCCCTACCTGGATGGGAAACGCCCCTACGGGAAACCAAAAACAGCCATTTGGTGTATATCAACGGAATCTATAATAGCGAACTATCTAACGTTTCTGGATTACCTGAAGGGATATATGTCGGCAATTTAGATAATTTATCCGATCGCTACGACGTAGCAAAATACTTTGCTCAACAGCCTGGTAGCGATGCTTTTACTGCTTTAAATACCGCAGGCGGTAATGATGTAGCGGTAGTTTGGGTCAATAAAAACGTTGTAGTTGAAACACCAATACATTTACTATTTATTGCCGATAGTGGAAAAGAGTCTAGCTTTGCTCAACCTCGTACTTTAATAGTCGCAGAAAGAGGCTCAAGTATTTCGTTGCTAGAAGAATATGTTGGTACAGGAGAATACTTTACTAACGCCGTTACGGAAGTCTTTGTTCAAGACAGTGCCAAAGTAAATCATACTCGTCTCCAGCAAGAATCAGACACGAGCTATCATATCGGGAAAACCGCCGTATCTCAAGAGCGCGACAGCAACTACACGATAAATGAGATTAACCTGGGGGCAAAGCTGTGTCGTCATAATCCTGAAATGTGGCAGCAGGGAGAGCAAACCGCAACCAATCTCAACGGCTTGACGGTAGCGACAGGAGAACAGACATCTGACACCCATAGTATTATTGCCTTGAGTAAACCTCACGGCATCACCAATCAACTCCACAAGTGTATCGTGAGCGATCGCGCCCACACAGTTTTTAACGGTAAGGTATTTGTGACCAAAGAAGCCCAACTAACGGATGCAACCCAGCTAAACCGCAATCTGATGCTGTCCCCCAAAGCGAGAGTGGATACCAAGCCAGAATTGCAGATTACTGCCGACAACGTGAAATGCGCCCATGGGGCAACGGTAAGCCAGCTAGAGGCAGAGGAGATATTCTACCTGCGTAGTCGTGGTTTGAGCGAAGACGATGCCAACCAGCTATTAATCGATGCTTTTGCAGCGGAGATTATCGATCGCATTCCTCTAGAATCCTTGAGAAATAATATTACCCAGACTATCGAGCAGAAAGTAAAGCTTTAATCACTAAATAACATGACTTTTACCCAAGCCAAGACTTTAGGCGATCGCGTTCGAGATGACTTTCCGATTCTTCATCAGAAAGTGAATGATAGCCCCCTGATTTACTTTGATAGTGCTGCCTCTTCTCAAAAACCTCAGGCGGTATTGGATGCCCTACAACATTATTATCAAAGAGACAATGCTAACGTCCACCGTGGCGCACACACCTTAAGCGGCAGGGCGACGGATGCCTACGAGGGTGCCAGAGACAAAGTCGCTCAGTTTATTAACGCTGCCTCTCGTGATGAGATTATCTATACCCGTAACGCGAGTGAAGCAATTAATTTGGTGGCGTATAGTTGGGGATTGAATAACCTCAAGCCAGGAGATGAGATCGTACTCTCCGTCATGGAACACCACAGCAATATTGTGCCTTGGCAGATTATTGCTGAAAAAACTGGTGCGGTAATTAGATATGTTGAACTAACACCCAGTGAAGAGTTTGATTTTGAACAGTATAAGTCACTGTTATCGGCAAAAACTAAGCTAGTTTCCCTCGTTCATGTTTCCAATACCCTTGGCGTAATCAATCCTGTTAAAGAAATCACCGCTGAAGCTCATAAATACGGTGCAAAAGTCCTAATTGATGCCTGCCAAAGTGTGCCTCATCTGCCCGTCGATGTTCAAGACATGGACTGTGATTGGCTAGTAGCTTCAGGACACAAAATGTGTGCCACCACAGGAATTGGTTTTCTCTACGGTAAAAGAGAAATCTTGCTAGCTATGCCGCCGTTTATGGGTGGTGGCGAGATGATTGATGAAGTATTCCTCGACCATTCTACCTACGGTGATTTACCCCACAAATTTGAGGCGGGAACCCCAGCTATCGGTGAGGCGATCGCTCTGGGGGCAGCGGTAGACTATCTTAATAGTATCGGCATCGATCAGATTCATGCCTACGAAGAAGAATTAACGGCATACCTATTCAAGCAGCTTGAAACCATTCCCGACTTACGGATCTATGGTAATAAACCCACCCCAGAGGGCAAAGGGAGAGCAGCATTAGCCGCTTTCAATATTCCAGGTATCCACGCCAGCGATTTAGCAACTTTACTCGACCATGAAGGTATTGCCATCCGCTCGGGAGATCACTGTACTCAACCCCTACATCGCATCTTAAACGCATCTGGTAGTGCCAGAGCAAGCCTATATTTCTACAATACCCGCGAAGAGATCGATGCTTTCATCACAGCTTTGAAAGACACAATTGATTTTTTTCAGAGCATGGGTGAAGAAGGATAATTGAGAGGGAAAATGAAAGTACAGGCTTGGCTGATTAAAGTATCTTGTTGATATTCATCTCATGTACTTCCCTCTCCCAAAGCATTATCTACTCTAGTTTTCTAAGGTTATTTTTGCCAACTGATTTTAATGGTATTAGGTTGACCAATATTGCCGTGGACGATAATACCGCGCTTATTGGCATCAAGATGACGCACAATTTTGTAGATAGTTTCTATTTCATCGCTTATTTTGGCATTATCTGCCAGTTCTTTAAGAGACAAGGGTGAAACAGCCTGAGTTAGAGTATCGACTACCTTTTTCTGAATTTCTAAAACTTCTGCTGCGGCTTTTTTTCCCGCTTCTACTCCAGGTTGATGATAGGCGTTGATGTTGACTAAGGAAGCGTAGATACTCACGCCCCGTTCGTAAAGAGCAATTAAAGCTCCAACAATACGCTCATTTACTTTAGGAATAGTGATCGTAATCGAATCTCGTTGCTTGTCATTAAGTGCAGTACGAGTACCGAGTAAAAATCCTTTGAGATAGTCCCCAGAGGTAGTACCAGGTTCAATTTCGACATATTCTCCCGTTCTGTCTTCTAATACTTCAATAAAGGTGAGAAAGAAATTATTTACCCCTTCTCTTAACTGCTGAACATAGGCGTGCTGATCTGTAGATCCTTTGTTGCCATAGACAGCAATCCCCTGATTAACTATCTTACCGTCAAGGTCTTTTTCTTTACCCAGAGATTCCATGATTAGCTGCTGTAGGTAGCGGCTAAATAATAAAAGGCTATCTTTATAGGGCAAAATGACCATATCTTTCTGACCGATGCCGTGTCCTGCACAGTACCAAGCCATTGCCAAAAGAGCCGCAGGATTGTCTTTTAGGCTAGGTATGCGAGTTAGGGCATCCATTGCTTTGGCTCCTGATAACATCGCCTTAATGTCGATACCCTGGAGTGCCGCAGCCACTAGACCCACGGGAGACAATTCTGAGGTACGTCCCCCAACCCAATCTCGCATCGGGAAAATTGCCAACCAACCTTCCCGTTCGGCGATCGCCTCTAATTTACTGCTTTTTCCCGTAATCGCAAAGGCATGGGCGGCAAAGTCTAGATTATGGTCTGAATATACTTTTTTAACTTCTAGCATCCCATTACGAGTCTCTGGGGTACCGCCTGATTTAGAGATGACCGAAACCAAGGTAGTCTCTAGGCGATCGCCAATCCCTGCAATTACCTTGTCAATGCCCGCAGGGTCAGTATTATCAATAAAATGAATTTGCAGTGGCGGATCGTTTGGTGCTAGTGCCTGAGCCACAAATTGAGGTCCTAAAGCCGAACCACCAATACCAATAGAAAGAATATCCGTAAATTTGCCACCGCTGGGAGGATGGATTTCTCCATTATGAACTTTGCGCTGAAAATCGATCACGCTCTCGTTGGTCTCGATAATATCTTGTTTTAATTCGGGGGTTGGTGCTAGATCGGGATCTCGCAACCAATAATGACCTACCATCCGATTCTCGTCAGGATTAGCGATCGCCCCAGCTTCTAATGCCTCAATATCTTTAAATGCCTTGTCAAACTTGGGCTTGAGTTGCTCAATCTGAGCCTCGTCAAAAGTAATACGACTAATATCTAAATAAATCCCTAAATCTTCGTTGTAATAAAGCCAGTCTTGATAGCGTTGCCAAAGTGCCAGATTGTCCATAAGTTTTTCGTGTCAGGGCGAATTCTACCTGTAAGTGTAATCGAACCACCTCTTGCTTTAAAATTTGTTTTAGATTTTCTCTATGTCAATTAATAGTTAATCGGTAATTTGGTATTGAGTAATCACCCTGCAAAACTAGATCATTCAGGACGCTTTTGGCGATTAGCTGGAATAAACATTGTTTCAAATCTAATGGTGCCACTGGCTAGCTTAGTAGACGTAGCATTTTTGGGACATCTGGCAGATATTCGCCACCTGGCTGGAGTGGCGATCGCCACAGTGCTGTTTAACTATATTTATTGGACTTTTGGTTTTCTCCGCATGGGAACCACAGGTATAACTGCTCAAGCCAGAGGTAGAGGTGAAGCAGATGTAGTGGTGCTGACTTTGTTGCGCCATGGCGCGATCGCTTTGGCAATTAGCCTGATTATTTTGCTGTTGCAGCAGCCGATTAGAGAAGTTGGTTTTGCCCTCCTTCGAGCTGAACCCGACGTTTTACAGTCTGGCAGAGACTACTACAATGCCTTAATTTGGGGAGCGCCTGCTACTTTGCTTAATTTTGTCTTGTTAGGTTGGTTTTTGGGTAAGGAACAGGGAAACCAGGTTTTATTGCTTTCTTTGGTCAATAAGGGGGCAAATGTCGGACTAGATTATCTTTTTATAGTTCGCTGGGGACAGTCTAGTATGGGTGCGGGGGCAGCTACAGCAATTAGCCAGTTTATTACCTTGGCGGTGGGATTAGCTTTGGTATATCGCGAACTCGGGCAATCTTGGCAACGACCACCAGGTCAAATTTGGCAACTGTCAGCCTTAAAGGCTATTTTTTCCCTCAACCAAGATATTCTAATTCGCACCCTAGCACTGGTTTCTACCTTTGCCGTGTTTACTAATCTCAGTGCTACTCTGGGAACAACGACTTTAGCTGGCAATACTCTACTGTTGCAGGTGGTAACTCTCGCAGCCTATTTTATTGATGGCATTGCCTTTGCCACCGAAAGTATCGCGGGAAATCTTCAGGGTCAGGGTGCGAAAGAGGGATTGCTACCTTTGTTGAAATTGGCGGGAGGGGTGAGCTTACTCGCTGGCTTAAGTTTTGCCGCCATATTTAGTTTATTTACCCAATCTCTATTTGGTCTATTGACCACTCACTCAGAAGTAATCCAACAAATTGACCCCTATGTCTGGTGGTTGTTTCCTGTGTTGGGCTTTGGTTCGATCGCCTACATGCTGGACGGCTATTTTATCGGTTTGACTGCGGGAAAAATCTTACGTCAGTCTACTTTGATTGCTGCATTATGCGGATTTACCCCAATGGCGATCGCCGCCTGGCATTGGCAAACCAATCATCTACTTTGGCTGGCACTAGCTCTATTTATGGCAGCTAGAAGTGTTACCCTCAGCAGAAAAATCAATTTTGACCGCTGATTACTGCAATAGATCTTGCACCGCTGCGGTTTTCATCCGTGCGCCTAGGGTAGTAACTATCTTAGACGATGCTAAAGATGCCAAACGTCCTGCCGCTGCGTAATCCATGCCGTTAGTAATGCCGTAAAGAAAAGCACCAGCATACATATCTCCAGCACCAACGGTATCGATCGCCTTGACGGGAAACGGCTCGATCTCAATCAGTTTTTCACCATCGAATACTACTGAACCTGCTGCACCGCGAGTAATGGCAAATCCTTTAGCCAATTTTTTGAAGTAGCTAACTGCTACTTCAAAGTCTTCAGTTTCTGCTATTAGTAAAGCCTCGCCCTCATTGGCAAAGAGAAAATCAACTCCAGAACCAATTATTTCTAGTAATCCTGATTTAAAAAATTTCACCATATTAAGGTCTGCGAGGGTAAAAGCCACCTTCTTCCCTGCATGCTGCGCAATTCCTTTTGCTTTAATGGCTGCTTGCTTACTACCTTCTCCACTGACTAGGTAGCCTTCAATATAAGTATATTTAGCATTTTCGATTGCTTCGGTGACTAATTCTTCCTCGCTAAATTCCCCTGAGATCCCCAAAAAAGTATTCATGGTGCGATCGGCATCAGGAGTTACAAACACCAAACATTTACCCGTTACTCCTGGTTGAGCTGGATGGTTTTCTAGGTTGGTTGCTACACCACAATCAATTAAATCTTGGGTATAGAATTTTCCTGGTTCGTCATCTGCCACTTTACAGGAATAAAAAGCTTTACCGCCAAACTGGCTGACGGCAATCAAAGTATTTGCTGCTGAACCTCCACAGGAGCGTTTTCGATCGTAGTTGGTCAAATTACTCACAATTTTATCCTGAGCATCTCGATCTAATAGGGTCATCACACCCTTGTCGATTCCCAGTTTTTGTAACTCTTCAGGTGACACCTCAAACTCGATGTCTAGTAGAGCATTACCCAAAGCATATACATCATATTCCGTCATGAATTACCTCAAAAATTTTATGAATACTTTGCCAGTGGTCAACAGGTTTAACCTTAAGCAAGATAGCATTATTAGCCACGGATATCAGCAGCGATCGCGATGCTTGATACTTCGATTAATTAGACCACAGACCAAATTCTTGTAGAGCAGGAATAAAGTTTTTGTTCTCATGGCTAGGGCGACTCAGCTTGATTAAGGCAAATTTTTGAGCAGGAGTCAGATTAGACCATTGTTCTAAAGATAAATATGCTTGACATTCTGCGGTTTTTTGCTGTACAGATTGGGGAATATTAGCGGGATCGAGCCAGGGAGGGTGAGGATCGATAGCGAGTTCTTTAGCTGGTTGACCAGTCTTAACAATTAGCAGATTTTGCAGCCAGTCGCGATAAGTCTGACGTTCAGATTCACTCGTGCAGAATTTGTTTACCAAGATTTGACGCTCCTGCTGAGTAAATTGATTCCAGTGGGCAAGTTTTAGCTTTACTCCACAGTTATCGAGCTTCATCCTGACTGACATGGGAATACATTGGAGAGAGCTGACAAAATCAGCTTCAAACTGAAAATAATCGCTAGATTCGTTGTCTTGAGGCAGTATTGTCATTTGTTTTTACTTACTCGCCGTCGTCTACTTTGAGGAGATGGGAATTATTTATTCAAGTCAGGTTCATTTTACCAAGCTTATCGAGTAGCTAAAGATGATCTCGAACTTGCCAAAACTAAAATAACTAATAGGATCGACAATAGCGGTTGGCAATACCAATCCAGGAACTATCATTAATATTGTAATATTGTCCAACAAGTGATTAAATCTCGTTCTCAACCAAAGCAATCCAATATTGGAAAATCAAAGCTAACACAGCTAGGACAACAGGCATCGTCTTTATTCTCTTCTTGGCGAAAGCTAGATTGGCTATTACTGCTATTAATTATTGGTTTGACTACCTTTGGTGGATTTACTATCTATAGCACAGAACTGCCTGGCAATCATAGCTACAGCTATCAACATTGGATCGTTGGTCTACTGGGATTAGTCATAGCTCTAGTCTGTTCCCAATGTAATTATCAACTCTTATTGCGGTGGCATTGGCTAATCTATGCCATAACCAATATGTCCTTGGTCGCAGTTATGGTAACTGGGGTAACGGCAAAAGGAGCGCAACGCTGGATTAATGTCGCAGGCTTCAATGTTCAGCCTTCTGAGTTTGCCAAAATTGCCATGGTGATTACCCTGGCAGCTTTACTGCACAATCAAGAAGCAAACTTGAAAACAGTTATTAGAACTTTAGGCATTACTGCTGTTCCCTGGGGATTAGTATTTTTACAGCCTGATTTGGGGACTTCTTTGGTCTTCGGTGCCATGGTAATTACGATGTTGTACTGGGCAAACGTCAAAACGGGATGGCTAATTATTCTGGTTTCCCCGCTATTTTCCGCTATTCTCTACCACCTATATCTTCCTGGATGGATTATCTGGGTACTGACCGTAGCGGGAATTGCTTGGTTAACTTTGCCAGGAAAAATAATTTCTACCCTGAGCGCGATCGTGATTAACTTGGGTGCCATAGAATTAGGTGATTTTTTCTGGAGTGTACTCAAGGATTACCAAAAAGCACGATTGATTATGTTTCTCGATCCAGAGCAAGATCCTTTAGGTAGTGGATATCACTTGATTCAGTCGCGCATTGCTATTGGTGCTGGTAAACTATGGGGACAAGGATGGTATCAGGGAACTCAGACCCAGCTTGATTTTATTCCCGAACAGCATACCGATTTTATTTTTTCGGCAGTGGGAGAGGAATTTGGCTTTATTGGCTGTATCATGCTGTTGGGATTATTTTGGCTGATTTGCCTACGTCTAGTTTGGATTGCCCATACAGCCAAGGATGACTTCGGTTCTTTACTGGCGATCGGAATTTTGACGATCATTGCTTTTCAAACTATAGTCAATATCTGTATGACTATAGGATTAGCACCAATCACAGGAATTCCTTTGCCCTGGATGAGTTATGGTCGTTCTTCTTTACTATCTGGTTTCATTAGTATTGGCATAATTGAATCGGTAGCTCGCGATCGCTGATCTAAATCAGACAATTACTTTAAACAAAATACAAAATCAGGCAAAATACTCAAATTACTAATGTTGTTGCATTTTGCCATTAGCCAATTTTTTATATTATGTTTTCTGAGCATATTTATCAGCAAGTCTGAAATCTATCGACTCTACAATGAATCAGCTATCCATAAGATTCAATCTTTTCTTTACCGTCGGGCATAGTCGGCACAAATTTTTTCAAACCTAAATATTGTTGTAGAATATGCCAAACATACAGTGGATTGAGAATTGCATAACGTTGCCATAGTCTTTTCGGCTCTTGAATCAAACGGAACAACCATTCTAAGCCGACATCTTGCATCCATCTAGGAGCTTGAGGCAAGGTTCCAGCATGAAAATCAAATGCTGCACCAACAGCCAATATGGGAATATTTAGTAAGTTGCGATATTCATAGGCCCAGGTTTCTTGTCTTGGACAACCTAATCCCAGAAAGACTGCATTTGCCTCTGAAGCTTTAATGCGTTCAACTAGCTGCAAACGTTCTTCTTGAGAGAGTCTTCTAAATTTAGATTCTTCCATTCCAGCAATCTTAAATCCAGGATATAGCTGCTGTAGATTTTGCGCAAACTTTTGCAGAGTTGCTTTTTTACTGCCGTATAAATAAATGCTCAATCCCTCTTTTGCCAGAGATTCGGCTACTTTTAAAGTGAGATTAGGTCCATAAACACGGTCAGGTAGCTGCTGTTTATGCAGCCAAGATAACGCCCATCTTACGGGCTGTCCGTCTGGCACAACTAAATCTAAACCGTTTAAGCGTCTTGCGTGAGTGCTGTCTAAAAAACCAGTCATTACTCCATGTACTGCTAAAGCACTAACAGAACAGGCTTGCTTATTTTTTGCTGCATTAGTAATGGCTGAGACTGCAAAGTCATAATCAACTGCGTTAACGTTGATTCCTAATATCGAGTATTTTCCTAAATTAATCATTTTTCATTCCATCTTTCTATACCACTTTCGTAAATTTCCGACAATATCTGGTTAATGTTATATTTAAGCGACCAGTCTGGGTAATGGGATTTAAACTTAGCCAGATCGCTGATATACCAGATGTGATCGCCACTACGGTTGTCCTCAGTGTATGAATAATCTAATTTATTACCTGAAAGCTCTTGTGCTACTTCAATCGCTTCTAGCATCGAGCAATTGCTTTCTCTGCCCCCACCAATATTGTAGACTTCAGCTACTCGTGGATTTTTGTAGAATTCGTAAAAAGCAGCGATTAAGTCGGAAGAGTGAATGTTATCGCGGACTTGTTTTCCTTTATACCCATAAATAGTATAAGGCTTGCCGATCGCAGTGCATTTGACCAAATATGCTAAAAACCCGTGCAGCTCTGTACCAGAATGATTCGGTCCTGTTAAACAACCACCTCTAAAGGAAGCAGTACGGATGCCAAAATAGCGTCCATATTCCTGCACTAATACATCGGCAGCAACCTTTGAGGCTCCGAACAGAGAATGCTTACACTGATCGATACTCATACTTTCAGGGATTCCCTTGTAGTATTCGTGGGATGAGTCAATTTCCCAGCGTTTATCTAGCTCTTCTAAGGGGAGAGCATTAGGCAAATCCCCATATACCTTATTGGTAGATGTGAAGATAAAAACCGCATTCGGACAGTATTCTCGGGTCGCCTGCAAAAGATTGAGGGTACCATTAGCATTTACTGTAAAGTCAGAAAAAGGATCTTTAGCAGCCCAATCATGAGATGGTTGTGCGGCAGTATGAATGATTAAAGAAATATCATTGTCGAAGTGTTGAAATATTTCTTTGATTTCGTCGTAGTCTCGTATATCTACGTCACGGTGTTGATAATTACTTATTTCTTTTTCTAATCTTTGACGATTCCACTTAGTCGAAGCCTCTTCACCAAAGAAAAATTTGCGCATGTCATTGTCAATGCCAATAACATCCATTCCTAATTTACTATAGAATCTAACGGCTTCCGATCCGATCAGACCAGCAGAACCAGTAATAATTGCGACACTCATATTTAACTATATTTTTAACTGTTTACATACCTCAATTATCGAACTTATACTTAATCGTTTAAAATCTGAGGAATTTCAAACAGAGATGAGTATTTACCACTAAGTATATTTACTTCCAAGTCCTTGCTATATTACATTAAACTTATCAATATGTCGATAGCTTGATCAGTAAAAACGCTGAGTAAATAAGAAAAATATATTTCGTATTTGAATAAAGTAAATCTATCTTGCAAACATAGACCAGAAATCTAAGAACTATAGCTAGATTATGCTTTTTACTTCTTTGCCTAAATCCAGAAAGCAATCTGTAGATGATTTAGACAATAGTAATAACTGTTAAGTTCCTCAATTAAAATACCAAAAACATTCATCATTAAAACTTGACTAAAGAATTATCTTTGAGAATAATTTGTTACAAGTAGATTTGCTGCTTCTCTAAATTAGACGCGGTGAATCTTACTGTACTCTTGATATTCAAAGCCGGCGAGCAGCACGTCGTTGCGCTGGCCGAGGCTGCCGTCGTCGCTGACCAGAAACTTCGGCACGATAAACAGCGAAATACCTTTCACCCCCGGCGGGGCGTCCGGCAGTTTGGCGAGCACCATGTGCACGATGTTTTCCGACAGCGGGTGATCGCCACCGGAAATGAAAATTCTTGTCGCCCTTCAGGCGATAGGTGCCGTCGGATGCAGGTTCGGCGCGGGTACGAATGTCCGACAGCGATGAACCGGCATGCGGCTCGGTCAGGGCCATGGTGCCGAAGAAACGCCCGTCGATCATCGGTTGCAGGAAGCGCTGTTTTTGCTCTTCGCTGCCGAAGCTCTCTATCAGATTGGCCGCGCCCATGGTCAGGAACGGGTACGAGGTCGACGCTGCGTTGGCGGACTGAAAGTGCGCGAAGCAGGCTTGCGACAGCAGGGTCGGCAATTGCATGCCGCCCGCTTCAAAACTGCGTGCGGCGTTAAGAAATCCGGCCTCGAGAAAGGCATCCACCGCCGGTTTCACTTCGGGAATCAGAATGGCCTGGCCATCTTCATAGCGCGGCTCGTTTTCATCGCCCTTGCGGTTGTGCGGGGCGAAAAACTTTTCGGCGATATTGCGCGCGGTGCCGATGGCGGCGTCGAAGGTCTCGCGTTGCGCTCGGCAAAGCGCTCGCGCCGGGTCAGGCCCTCGGCATCGAGGACTTCGTACAGCTCGAAAGCCAGATTGCGGGAACTGAGCAGCGTCTCGGACATGGCGGCTTACCTGGAAATTGGGTTGGGCCGAGTCTAGGCGTGCTGATAAAGACTGAACAGGATGATTGATAAGCGTGATGTTGGAGCCGCGCGCGGACTTAACAAACACCCCAAAAACACTGTGGTAGCTGGCTTGCCAGCGATGGCGGCAGTTCAGTCAACATTGATGGTTGACTGAAAAATCGCTATCGCTGGCAAGCCAGCTCCCACAGGGATTGTTGCTATGCCGGGCGCCTATGCAGGTGCCCGGTTTATCGGGTTTAACCGATCGTCATCAAGCTGGCATTACCCCCCGCCGCAGCGGTGTTGACGCTCAATGCCCGTTCGATCACCAGACGCTCCAGGGCAATGTTGGTCTCGCCCTGGGACAGGCCCTGAACGCCAACGATTGCACCGCCACGCTGGGCGATCTGCTGGCAGACGCCGCGCAACTGGTCGGAGTGGCCGTGATGCAGCACGGCATCGAAGACCACTTCGTCCTTGTTCCAGTCGGCAACACGCTTGATCCGCGCCTGGACTTCCTTCGGCAGACGGGCGAACAACGCCTTGCTCAGCTCGGTTTCCGGCCACACCGCCGAACCGCCAACCGCCAGCACCGCCGCCAGTTGCGTCAGCAGATCACCTTCAACTTCCGCCAGGCACAGCACGTGTTCGCGCGGCAGGATCGCGTAGCTGTTCTTCTCGCCGGTCGGGCCAGCCAGCACGCGGGTGATGCCGCTCTGCGATGTGCGCTGCGTATTGCCCGCACAGGGTGCTCAGATCGGCAAACTTGTTGTTGTCGGCCCAGGCTTTCAGCGCGTTCAACGATTGGCTCATGGCATCGCGCAAGCGCACGTCCGGGGCGACGATGGCATCACCACGGG
>CAVRWR010000098.1:0-5221 GCA_963724445.1 uncultured cyanobacterium
CCCTCCGAGTAAGGATTGGCAGACTTTGAATTAATGCTGTCAGGGCATTTATCATCTTCAGCTACAATTCCCTTGAGGTGCCAGACTGTATCTTCAGGAGTAGAAATCTGAGCTACCGCATCCCTAGACCCTAGCCCAACTCCCAAAATTAGCAGCGCACTCAGAGTAGTTTTAAGTGTAGCGATCGCAAATTGGGAATTTGTCACGATTATCACCTCCGCACTTTCATCAATTTATGGGGATAATTAGGTAACTTGAGCTTCCCTTTGCACCTAAATGTCTGTAGGGTTAAAAACCCTTACTCAACTGACATTACTCGTTGGGATGGAAATAAAGGCTTTTCATTAGCGAAGTTGAAAAGTTATGGTGTAAAGAGTGCCGATCGCAAGTAAATTATTAAACTTCTTAAGGAGTCACTCGTCATCCTCATACTGTAATTATAATATAAGTAGAATCTCATAGTTATCCACAGCAAAACTAAAAGAGGTGCTAATTATGAAAACCATCAGCGACTCTCGTAGCAAAGGTTTCCAATCACAATCGGCAATTCCCGAGTATCGAAGAGAAGAGATAGAAATGGTAAATAAGGCTATACAGGACTGTAAAGCCAAGGGAATAAGCACATATATAACCGTTAACGGAATAACTTATCTTGTTACTCCTCATGGCGTAATGTCATACGAAGGTACTGCAACAGTAGCTTATTCACAATCTAAACAATGTAGAGAAATGGCTGAAAAAAGTGAAGAGCAATCCCAATAAATGATTGTCTTTACAAAACCATTTCACTTTTTGATCTTGAAGTCTCCTCTCACTTAAACTTCAAGAGAATTATCATCATGGACACTCATTCAGACTTATTTCAACCTCATGGCGTATCTCAAGCTGAGAAGAAGCACTCATTGACTGACTTAAAGATCGATGCCATAGAAGCCTGTGGTCTACAGTCACCAGGTTCGTCAATTCCAGGGGTCAATTCCTGGCCTCCATGCTCGTTACTGGCTCTCACTCACTCCAATTATGGTCATCATCCTCGCTCTTGGTTGGTCAAAGTTGCAAGTCGAAACTTGGTAACGGGGCATCACCCTTCCGATCGGGTGATTTACCATGACTTCGAGCAAATCGAAGCCCTAATCCAAGAATGTATTTCAGAACAAAACTAGCGAAGTTAGTGGCTTGCTTCCTGTCAAAAACTGAAGATAAAAATCTAAGGGGCTAATCTATTAATCTCCCACACCGATTCGGCATCTGTACGAGAATACAAGAAGCGATCGTGGAGACGATTTGGTCTACCCTGCCAGAATTCAAAACTATCGGGTACGACTCGATAACCACCCCAAGCTGAAGGTAAAGGTATTTCTTGGTTCTGAAACTTGCGCTTAATTTCGTCAAACTTCATCTCTAACATTTGGCGCGATGAGATGATGCTGCTTTGTTGCGAACACCATGCCCCAATTTGACTGCCTCTGGGACGAGTAGTAAAGTATTTAAGAGATTTAGCTGTAGGAATCTTAGCAGCACTTCCTGATATTTGTACCTGACGTTCTAAACCTATCCAGAAAAATAACAATGATACTTGAGGATTGGTTGCAATTTGTCGGGCTTTTTGGCTTTCGTAACTAGTAAAGAAAACAAATCCCTGGCGATCAAAGTATTTTAATAGCACCATCCGTTGTGAAGGCTCACCAGTAGGAGAAGCTGTAGCCAAACACACAGCATTGGGTTCGGGTAAATTAGCATTACAAGCCTGTTGAAACCAAAGTTCAAACTGTTCAAAGGGATCTAGGTTGAGTTGTTCGTGGGTCAATCCTTGTTGGGTATATTCTTGTCTAAAATCGCTGATGTCCATTTTGTGGTTAGTGGTTTATACTTCTGTTTTAAAAGAACAAATTTATAAGGGATCGAAGCGTCGCAGTAAGTAACCTAAAATCACAACTGGTAGTCCGACAATGATGCACATAAAACCCTGGGTAAAACTTAGAGGAGTAGTATCGAATAGTGGATTTAAAACCGACCACTGACTAAATAGAATTTGCAGAATTACCACGCAGACGATGCCAATAGCGGAAGGATAAGCAATTGCTTTCTCAGTTCGATAACGCAGTTTCCAAATCGAGGGTAAAAGTTGGCTGATAGTTAAAAGGTAGAAAATTTCCGCAGCTACAATCGCTTGAACTGCCATAGTTCGAGCTAAGGTTTCATCGCCCGTGGAGTTGACAATCCATTCAAAGATGCCAAAGGTAACTGCCCAATTAAACAGGGAAATGAGCATAATTCGCCTCAAGATACTACCTGATAGTAAGGCATCTTGAGGATTTCGCGGAGATTGCTTCATGACATTGGTAGTCTGGTGGTCGAACGCTAGAGGAATTGACAGTGCCGAGGAACTAACCATGTTGAGCCAAAGAATCTGTAAAGGTAAGATGGGCAAAGCCGTTCCTAATAAAACACTTGCCAAGATCGTCAAGGCTTCGCCACCATTGACGGGTAGCACAAAGGCGATCGCCTTCTGTAAATTGTGATAGACGGTACGTCCTTCCTCGACGGCAGCTTCAATGGAGGCAAAGTTATCATCGGTCAAAATCATATCGGCAGCTTCTTTAGCTACTTCTGTCCCCATCTCACCCATAGCAATGCCAATATCTGCTTGCTTGAGGGCAGGAGCATCATTAACGCCATCCCCAGTCATTGCCACAATTTCGCCTTGAGACTGTAGGACATCTACCAGACGTAATTTCTGTTCTGGGGCAACGCGGGCAAATACTACTCCCTCTTTTACTGCTGAAGCGAGGTTGTCGTCGCTCATCAATTTTAATTCTTGACCTGTAAAGGCTGTAATTTTCCCCTTGGGGTTAAAGTTCATCATCCGAGCGATCGCACGGGCTGTAGTTACATGATCTCCTGTAATCATCTTGACCTGAATCCCTGCTGCCAAACAGTTAGCTACTGCCTCAATTGCTTCTATTCGTGGAGGATCGATCATTCCTTGTAAACCAACAAAAATCAATCCTCCTGCAATATCTTCTCGTTCAATGGTCTTTTGTTCTGCCGACACCAGCTTTTGAGCTAAGGCAATTACCCGTAATCCTGACTTACCCATGTTTTCCGCAATCTGATGAATTTTCTGGCGATCAAGGGGTTCTGTTGCCGAGTCTTTAAACTGGCGATCGCAACGAGCCAGGATAGTTTCTACTGCCCCTTTGATATAGATTATATTTTGTGAACTATTCTCAGCTTGGTGTAGGGTTGCCATATATTGAAACTGAGAGTCAAACGGAATCCCATCTAGTCTAGGCATTGCTGTCATAAGATCCTGTTGAGATAATCCCGCTTTTCCCGCAGCCACAATTAATGCTCCCTCAGTAGGATCGCCAGCAACTATAGTTTTGACCGCTTCTTGTTCTAGATAAGAATCATTACATAATGCTCCATTTTGCAAACAGGCAGCTAAAGCTGGATGTAAAGCTAAATCAATTGGCTGATGGCGATCAAGAATTCTACCAGTGGAGTTGTAACCCGTACCTTCAACCTGATAGACTTTTCTCCCCGTATAAATTTCTTTTACCGTCATTTGATTTTCCGTCAGCGTACCAGTTTTGTCCGAACAAATAACTGTAGCACTACCAAGGGTTTCGACAGTAGGTAAATTACGAATAATGGCGTGACGGGCTGCCATCCGAGAAACGCCAATCGCCAGAGTAATAGTCACCAAAGAAGGTAATTCTTCGGGAATACCGCTAACTGCCAAGGCTACTGCTGCCTGAAACATCGGCAACCAAGCTCGTTCCTGACTCAAACCAACCGCCAAGGTAAAAGCTGCCAACCCTAGAATAATATAGAGTAGTCTCCAGCTAAATTGTTCTAACCTTCTAGTCAGGGGAGTTTTCAGCCTACTACTTTGCTTGACTAACTGAGAAATGCGACCCGTTTCCGTGGCTTCGGTGATCGCTACTACTAAACCCAGCCCCTGTCCCGACACGACCACTGTACCTGCATATGCCAGATTAGACCGATCTGCCAGAGGAGTAGCTTCAGCGATTGCTTCTATTACTTTATCAACAGGTACAGACTCCCCAGTCAGAGAAGATTCATCCGTTTGCAGATTATTAACCGTAATTAATCGCAAATCTGCCCCAACCTTATCTCCTGTGTTCAACTCCACTAAATCCCCTGGAACTAAATCTGTAGAAGATATAATTTGCTCTTGTCCCTGACGAATTATCGTCACTTCTGTAGTAATCGAGGCAGCCAAAGCAGCCAGGGCATTTTCGGCTTTAAACTCTTGAATGTAGCCGACGATCGCATTAATTAGGACTACCGCAAAAATTACCACCGCATCGAGCCATTCTTGAAGAAATGAGGTGATGATACCTGCCGAGAGTAAGATATACAGTAACGGTTGATTAAATTGCTGTAAGAAAAGCTGGTAGGGATTTTTACTAATTTGCTGGTCAAGCTGATTGACCCCATATTTTTGCTGTCGTTGGGCTGCTGCTTCGTCGGTCAATCCGTACTCTAAATCGCTATCTGTAATTTGAGCCACTTCCTCTATGGCAAGCGAATGCCATGAATACTCTAAAATACTCTTTGCCGATTCTTGTTGATGAAGCATTTTTTAGATAGCCTGGTCATTGACTCGATCACTCTAAATCATTTTATAGACAATTGCGCCATCTTCTTCTCTGTTATCCACCTCGATTAGTTCGTCACGCTGCATTTGTTCAAGAACGGCTCTAACTTTGGAAGTGTCCTTCCCTGTCGCCAGAATGCAATCAGCCAAGGTAGCTTGCGATCGCTTAGAAAGTAGCTTGAGGATTAGCTGTGTATCTGACATAGATGCATTACTGATTGTAGTGCGGGGTAGCTGCGGGTACTGAGCTTCTCTCAATCTGACTTTGTATCTAAAATTTCTCTTGGGCCAGATCTGGAATGAGTAGTAGGTCAAATATTTATCCGATACCGAACAGTCCCCAGGTCAAAAACCAAATTAGACCACTGATGGGCTTACCCAAATAAAAGCGATGGATGCCTGCAAATCCCAACAACCAAAGACTCCACAAAAGATATGCCGTTCCTGCATTTCTCATGGCTTAAATTTCCTCCCAAAAAAGATACTTGCGCTGCCCAAGCGATCGCCAGATAAAATTAATTCCATTGATCAATACCTTCGCCAAATGAGAAGCTAAAATTTGGCGGGCCAGTCAAGAGGGCTTTTATAGGA
>CAVRWR010000099.1:0-10242 GCA_963724445.1 uncultured cyanobacterium
ACGTCAACTGTATGCCAAATATCTTTTTGCAGTAGAGGATTTAGCAATAATTGCGACGGTGGCTTTTCTTCAAACAGATCCTCATAATTATTTAACCAATCAAACTGATTCAAACTCATTTTTCTTCCTCTCTTTCAATTACTTCCCATAAATTTGCTTCATCAATGACATGAGAATAAATATCTAAAGTAGTAGCTATGCTGGCATGACCTAATAAATGCTGAACTCTTTCTGGTGTATAATCTGCTCTTAAAAGCCGAGTCGCATAGGTATGTCTAAATAAATGGGGATAGACTCGAATACCTGTTTTTTCCTCTAAACTCTTAAGTATTTTGTTTGGCAATGTCAGCATTATTGGCGCACCAATATCGCCTTCCCAGATATTGACAAACACATATTCTGAATCTGTCCCTGGATACTCCTTCATCAAATACTCGTCGTATAACTGAAGCAATTCTTTAGTTACGGGTATTGTTCGCTCCTGAGTCTTAACTAACGCTCCGTTGGGGTTATCTTCTCTTCTTACTACTCGAACAAAGTAATCTCCAAAATCCCCAATGTCTTCGTGTTTAAGACCGCAGAGCGCGCCTTTTCGCATTCCAGTGCCGTTAAACATCAGAATCATTAGTTTGTCTCTCAGATTGCTACAGGCATCGACTAGAGTTTCTACTTGTTCATCTGTCAGACAGCCTGGAAATTTCTTTGTTTCCTTGAGCTTGACTAGCTTTTCTCTAGTTGGTTTAGCTTTAGCAATGCCAGTTAATAATCCTGTAGTCCCAACTCTGCTATTGCCAGTCTTATAAACTGCATGAAATCGTTCAAACTGGCTAAAATCAACTGTTTTATTACACAGGTGGTAATCGTAGAAAGTTGACACGGCAGTAATCGCTCTATTTATAGTCTTCTGCGATCTATCAGCTTCTACTGGCTGCAAAGAAATTACTTTTGTGTCTCCTACTCTCAACCAGTAAGCAAAGTCCTCTAAATCTTGATGAAGATTGACATTGCGCCAATCTAAACATTTATGGTGGAGAAATTCCCACCATCGCTTTAAATCAGTTCCATAGGCTTGTACCGTATTTGGTGACTTAGTAGCGCATAGCGAAGTCAAGTAACGCTGTATGGGTTCGACTACCTGATAGTCTTCGTCCAGCATTACCCAGATGGTTTTATTGGTATGTGGGTCAATTCCTTTTTGTAGTGTGAGCATCATGTATTAGCTATACAATACAATACTCATTAAAGAATATAAAAATTAGGTAATTGTAACTTTACTCAATAGAAAAAAATACAGCCATTGTTGTTGTTGTTGTGTAAGAGTATTATTTAATTGAAGATAATCGCACCAATAGAAGTACCAGAACGTAAAAACTGTTTGGCTAAAACTCTCGCTGCGTCATCGTAGTTACTCTTTTTGATAATTTCTGTATAGGCAAAAATAACCCTGACAGCAAACTGTTTGCTTTTAGTCTGAATAGTTGTATCTCTATCACCCATTTCTGTTTACTCCTGACTCCTGACAATGCTGTAATATAAGGCTTAGAAATAATAAACCATCACAAGATAATCATATTTGATGGGTAAGATTTTGCAGTCTGTCAATTGTGTGCGAGATGAAAACAAAACGTATTTTATTTATTGATGATGAGGATGATATCAAAACCCTGGCACAGTTTTGTCTAGAATATGAGGCTGGTTGGTCGATGATGAGTGCTTCTAGCGGTAAAGAGGGAATTGCGATCGCCGAACAAGAAAAACCCGATGCCATCCTCTTAGATGCCATGATGCCAGATTTAGACGGCATCCAAACTATAGCCAAGCTACAAAGTAATCCCAAAACCAAAGATATTCCGACTATTTTTATTACTGCCAAAGCTCAAGCAAGCGATCGCCGTCGTTTTTATAATGCGGGAGCAAAAGGGGTAATCAACAAACCCTTCGATTCTCTTACCCTAGCTAGTCAAATCTCTGGCTTCCTCGGTTGGTAGTACGGGCGAACGACCGTTCGCCCGTCTACAAACTTAACTATTTAACGCCTCAAATCCTGCCACAATATCTAATAATTCCTCAGTAATAGTAGTTTGACGCTGCTGGTTGAACTGAGTGTTAAGTTCGTTTAGGCGATCGCTGATATTTTTTTCTGCCATCTGCATTGCTGCTAGTCTGCTTGTATTTTCACTTTTCAAAGATTCGGCACAAGCACGATAGAGAGAAACAAAGAAATACTGTCTAAACAAAGCTGCTGCTAACTCATCCTCGTTCATAGTGAAGGTAGGAAGACAAGAAGAAGTCCATTTTTGCTGTTTCAAATCCTGCAACCATTTTGCATTTAGGGGATAGATTTGTAATCTTGTAGGGCGATAAACCGTACCCGATACAATACGATTGTAAATAACTACAATTCGAGCGATTTTACCGCTGTTACGCCATTCTTCTAAAGTCAAGACTATTTCTTGAATAATTGCAGTAATACCGACGATAGAGCTAGGTAGATTGAAACTAGCATCACAATTATGACCCATTGCCATAAGGCGATCGCCTATTCTCGACCCAACATTTAAAATTAGAGTAGTATTATTGGAGGCTGAGGGATAATCTAGATACTTTTGAGTGTATTCAGCAATTCGCTCGTTAAATTGACCGCACATCCCCCAATCAGAACCAAAAACTATTAGTGCAATGTTTTGAGTCGGGCGAGTTGATTCTTTTTTTAGTTTCCGAGAATGCTTTTGGAGTAAAATTTGCCATCCCATTTTCAACGTGCGATCGTACTCAGTAAGAGATTCTACTGCCTTTTCATATTGATGAATACTTACAGCAGCTAAGGCTTTCATTGTTTTAACAACAGACTTCAACTCGCCTACTGTCGTTATCTTTTGCTTGAGGTCTTCGATAGTTGTCATATATCTTAACCAGAGATAATTAATAATATTTGGCTTTTATTTACGTTCCTCACAGTTTCTTCAAATTTAGAAACTATTAATTGAATTAGATTAAAGCGAGGAAAACATATGCTCCTACCTACTTACCCAGTAATTACTCCGCCAACTTTAAAAAAGCTTTGCTGCTACCTCAATTCTACTCATAAAATGCAGCTTGTTCGATTAAGCGATAAAAATAACTGTAGATTAGAAAAAGTTGTTTTCCCCCTAGAAAGACTGCTATTTGAAGCAAACCCAAATAAAAAACTAGAGGTTTATGTCGAACAGAACGGCAGAGAAATCTTGCAAGAAAATATTGACTGTAACAATCTACAGATAGACTAATTAGTCATAAAAAGAATTAGAGATAATTTAATATTTTTGATTAAAACTTGGTTTAAATAATTATGAATGCTTCAACTCTTTGTCCTTGCTGCTCTACCTCAATGCTACATCATTTCGGAAATTCTCGGGAGTATTGGTTCTGTCGTCATTGCTGGTCAGAAATGCCCATTCTTGAGAAAGATCCGTATCAGAAAAATCGAAAAGCTGCTAATGTTGTTAATCTTTCAGATAGAATTATGATTTTAAACAAGACATTACTTACCAGTTGAACTTCAGATACTTTAATTAAACTAGGAGGAATCAGACAATGCCTAACACAATTTCTAAACCTCAAATTAATGTACTAAGGAAGAATAAAAATATTTTAAATTCTAGGCTTACTGAAAGATTTGGATGTTCAAATATATATCGGAATAAAAAATGTCCAAAAATATTTGATAGTTTGTCTGAATTTGAACAAAAGCAATTGCTCAAAAATTTAAAAGCAGAATATTCGTTAATTTTCTTTGATTATTTTGCTTCTAAAGATAGCATCAATACAAAAATTGAAGAATTTTTAAGAGAAGCATTTGATATCAGTTTACCGATAAATAAAATTGTTGAAATCCATCTGGAATTAATAGATAACTTGGAACGTCAATTAGTATTTGAAGGACTACACGTCGAATATCTAAGCGATTTTCGTCTAACTTTAATCGATGTGATTGCTCATTTGGGAGAATTGTATCGTAGTGGATATGTTAAGAAGAATATTTCCCTAAAGCAAAATAATATTAAGGCATGACCTTTTTAATAAAATATTTGGTACTTATGTAAAGGTCACATAGTTATTAAATACTAATGTTTTACGGTTATGAATAAGGATAATAATCGATTAATTACTCGAATGCAGCAGCCTAGCTTTTATACTCATGCTGTGGCAGAAAATATTGAATTAATCCAAACTCATGCTTCCTATATCTTTTTGACAGGAGAGTATGCCTATAAAGTCAAAAAGAATGTCAACTATGGTTTTCTCAACTACTCTACATTAGCCAAAAGAAAACATTTTATTGAAGCAGAATTTAAGCTTAACAAAAAGATTGCTCCCGAACTTTATTTAGAAGTTCTCCCAATTAGCGATCGCGATGGCAAGTTTATTCTCGGCGGTTCGGATAATATTGTAGAATATGCCCTCAAAATGCGAGCCTTTCCTCAAGAAAATTTGTTGAGCAATCTTTTGCAAGAAGGTAAGCTGTCATGCGATCGCTTTACAGAACTAGGAAAAATTGTCGCTCATTTCCACAATCATGCAGCAACTAGCAAATATATCAGCAGTTTTGGTACCGTAGATAAAATCAGTGCTGCATTTACCGAAAATTATCAGCAGTCTCAAAAATATCTTGGTACTGTGCAAACTAAAGAGCAATTTACCAAGACAAAAGCCTATACCGATTCGTTTTTTGCCACAAGAGAAGGCTTATTCATAAATAGAGTCAAGCAGAACAAAATTAAAGAATGTCACGGGGATTTACACCTCAAAAATATCTGCCTGTGGCAGGGCAAAATTCAACTATTCGATCGCATTGAATTTAACGAGTCTTTTCGCTTCGTAGACACGATGTATGATGTGGCGTTTACCGTCATGGATTTAGAGGCGAGGGGAAAACTGGAGTTCGCTAACACCTTCCTCAATAGCTATCTTGAACATACGGGAGACTGGATTGGGTTGCTGATACTTCCAATCTACTTAAGCAGACAAGCTTATGTTAGAGCAAAGGTAAATTCTTTCTTGCTTGACGATCCGCAGATCGATGAAGCAGATCGACAAGAAGCAACAAGAACTGCTAGTGATTATTACCGACAGGCTTATCAATATACTCAAAGTGAGCCAGGAAAACTAATTATAATGTCAGGCTTATCGGGTTCGGGTAAAAGCAGCGTTGCTAGAGAGATTGCCAGAAATATAGATGCAATTCAAATCCGTTCCGATGCAGTTCGCAAATATCTTGCAGATATACCTTTAGATGAGTCAGGTGCAGATGATATCTACACGCCAGAAATGACTCAAAAAACTTACGATCGCCTTTTGGAATTAGGAATTACTTTAGCCAAAGCAGGATATACCATAATTCTTGATGCTAAATACGATCGCCTTGCTTTGCGTCAACCTGTAATTGCCCAGGCTCAAACTGAAAATATCCCTCTTAAGATAGTTCACTGTACTGCTCCTATGTCGGTGTTATGCGATCGCCTTAACCAGCGTCAGGGAGACATCTCAGATGCCACTGCCGATCTGATCGTTAGTCAACAGGCAAAAGCTGAAGACTTCACCAAAACAGAACAAGCCTATGTAACTACGGTGGATACATCTAGATCGGACTGGCAAGAAAAGCTAACAGCCAATAGCTAACAGCCAACAGCTTATTAACCCGACCAACTAACCCAATGGTGGGACGTGTTTTCTTGTTTCCTTTCACATCTAGCCCTATTTATATTGTCTAGAATTGCCCCATCGGTTTCGGCTCCAGAAATATCAGTACCTCCTAGCTTTGCCTCAGTCAGATTGGCATTGCTCAAATCTGCACCACCGAGAGTCACATCGGTTAAATTAGCATTGCTCAAATCCGCACCATTTAAGTTTGCACAACGTAAATCTGCGCCACTTAGATCTGCACCCTTAAGATCGGCATTTTCTAAATCTGCGCCAATTAAATTGACTTCAGATAAGTTTGCTCCTACCAAACTTGCTCTAATTAGGTTAGCGTTGGTCAAGTTTGCCTGCTGCAAACAAGCACCACTCAAGTCCGCATCGTTCAAATCGGCATCACTGAGATCGGCTTGAGTCAAATTAATCCGAGTTAAATCCGCTGCTTCAAGATGGGCAGAGCGTAAGCTTGCACCCTTAAAATCTAAGATGCCATAACGATATTGACGAAGCAATTGTGTAGCTTTCATAGTCTGTCTGTTCCTCTTAACTAGTGATTTGACAGTCAACTCAGCCAACACCACCAACAACATAAGTCAACTATCAGATGTAAATGAAGATAAGAACATTAGTTCGCATTCTTCATAACAAGACACATTACAGGCAAAACTTGAGGAAGTTGTGAGGAAAATATCTTGAGCAAAAAATAGCTCGATCGCTGTATGAATTGAACAATTATCAATAATATTCTTAGAATAAAAGTCAGCTATTCAAAGTAATTATCATAGCTGACTTCTTAGAGGTATTCAAAGACTATAAACTACTCTATATATAGATGTTGAGGAACTCGTGAAGGGAAATTTATTCGATTAATCGATATTTTACTTTTACTTTTTTCGTCATATCTAATATGATGTTGCGATCGCCATCACCCAATTTTTCACCAGCTTCAATTCTGTGGCATAGATCGGGTAATTGTTCTCTAACAGTCTGACGTACAGATTCTTCCAGTAGACTAATTTCAGACAAGTTAACATTATCAAAAACTCCTTGAGTAACAGCTAGTAACACTACGATTTGCTCAACAACAGGAATAGGCTGATATTGACCTTGTTGAAGAACTTCTCTGACCCTTTGCCCCCGATCGATACTTTTTTGGGTGGCATCATCTAATCTTGTACTAAATCGAGAAAATGCTTCTAATTCTTCAAATTGGGAATAAGATAGGCGTAAATCCCCTGCTACTGCCCGATAAGCAGGCAACTGGGTTTTACCACCTACGCGAGATACAGATCTACCGACATCGACGGCAGGTAATATACCTTTATGAAACAGATCGGGAGTCAGATAAATTTGACCGTCGGTGATAGAAACTAAATTAGTCGGTATGTATGCAGAAATATTCTGTGCTTCAGTTTCAACTATAGGTAAAGCAGTTAGCGAACCACCGCCAAATTCAGGGCGTAAATGGGTAGCACGTTCTAATAAACGAGCATGAATGTAAAAGATATCCCCTGGAAAAGCTTCTCGACCAGGGGGACGACGCAACAATAAAGACAGCTCACGATATGCCCTAGCGTGTTGAATTAGGTCATCGTAAATAATTAGCACATCTTTTCCTTGAGACATAAAATACTCTCCCATTGTCGTCGCTGCATAGGGAGTAATATATTGTAAACCTGGAGTGCTTTCACCCCCTGCCACTACTACGATACAGTATTCCATTGCCCCCCTTTGACGTAGTTCAGCAATTAATTTTGCCACTGCCGAACTTCTCTGTCCGATCGCACAATAAATACAAATTACATCTTTGCCCTTTTGATTGATAATCGTATCTAAAGCGATCGCCGTTTTGCCTGTAGCGCGATCGCCTACAATCAATTCTCTTTGGCCCCTACCAATGGGAATCAAGGCATCAATCACTTTTATTCCTGTTTGCAAAGGCACAGTTACAGGAGCGCGTTGCATAATTCCTGGGGCTTCTCGTTCTACAGGTAGACGCTTTGTTGTTGAGATTGCTCCCTGATTATCTAGGGGACGACCAGTAGCATCAATTACCCTCCCTAGTAACTCTTCTCCCACTGGGGCATCTAATACCCTTCCTGTCCGCAATACCTCACAACCCGCTTTCAAACCCTCACTATCATCTAAGAGAATGATTCCTACCTCGTCGCGATCGAGGTTGTAAGCCATGCCGTAAAGATCGCCAGGAAATCTTACCAATTCTTCTGCCTGGATGCTAGGCAAGCCAACAGCACGAACAATTCCTCCACTTAAATAAGTTACAGTTCCTACCTCTTCGATTTTTAACTCAGGTTGATAACTATTTAAAGCCTGTTGAGAAAGAGCCATGCTGTTGTTTACAAGGCTTGCCCAAGATATCTTATCTAAGTCCATTTTCTGCTAGTAGAAGCTAAAACTACTGGGACACTAAGTTCAAAAATCAAATTCCACTCCTAATTCTGTACCAAAATAGTCGATCGCATTATCACCAGTCTGGCTAGCATATCTAAGCTGTCCCAATATACTAAACTTACTGCTAACAGGAACAGATGCCCCTCCTTTTACTTGCCAAGTAAAGCGAGTATCGTCTTCGATAGTGGTAGTGCGGTCAAAATCTCCAACTTCATCTTCAACACGGGATATTAGGGTGGAGATACCAATACCAGGACTGAGATAAAGATCCAAACTGTTGTCTTGATCGTTCAACGGTAAAATAAACCTGGGGTTGAGAAATACAGAAGTGACGGTATAGTTTTCATCATCTGCATCTAAGTCAGAATCAATATCCCCAACAAAAGAGCTAAATTCGAGATCGGTAGCTAAGTATTTATTAAATTTAGCACCAGCAAATATGCTACCGCCAAAGCCATCATTGATATCGGTGTTGTTGCCTGTAAATATATCGCTGTCTTCATCAAGATCGGGGAAGAATACGCCAATTGTCGCTCCTGCATAACCACTTATTGCGTTAGATTTGACATCTTTCCTCGATCTTCTTTCCCTGGGATTATAATCTTTACCTCTATTATCTGTTTTATAGTCTAGTTGAGACGATTTCAAAGCCTGTTGAATGCCTTCTTTAGTTTGGGTTAAGTTACATTCTGAATTTTCTTGATAACTATCTTGAGCAAAGATACAATTTTGCTTTTCTGATGCTACGCTTTCTTGAGCATAAATAGCTGTAGGACAACTCAAAATAATAGTTGTCAGGATAGTAGTTACTAAAGTTTTCATAATAGTTTCTCCTGGTAAGTCAAAATTATTGACTTCCCAACGCCAGTTCGAGTTCGAGAACCCTTTTCAGGTTCAACAAGATCCTAGATAAACAGTTTGAGTAACTTGTGAAGGGTTATGCGTTAATATCGTCATGCGTTAACAACAGGAATAGTATTTTCAGCCAAAACTTTAGATGTCTCTGTTTCCAATTCAGTTAAATAATGCTCTAAGTTCCAAGAAATCTTATAACCGCGATCGCGTAATTCAATTCCACAAATAGAATCCTTGCAAACAGAAATTTGAAGCGATTATTTATTTTTTAAGGTATTTATTCTCAAAATCAGCATCAAGATTCTAAACTGAATACACTTTTACTTCTTTGTCCAATCGATCGGATAGTTCTTCTTTGGCAACTTCAAGGTCGTATCTTGCTTGTAAGTTCATCCAGAATTGCGATTCCATGCTAAAAAAGCGTCCCAGTCTTAAAGCGGTATCTGCGGTAATACGTCGTTTGCCATGAACAATTTCATTGATGCGCCGTGGCGAAACTCCAATCGATTGAGCCACATAATATTGACTGATATCCATTGGCTTTAAAAAATCTTCTAGCAAGATTTCGCCTGGATGTATGGGTGGAAAGTCTCGTTTTGTCATAAGTCTCACTTTAATGATAATCAACCACTTCTACGTCAAAAGCATTACCTTCGCGCCAAACAAAACACAATCGCCACTGTGAATTAATCCGAATGCTGTGCTGTTCTGCGCGATCTCCTCTGAGTGCTTCAAGTTTATTTCCTGGCGGTACACGCAAAGTATCGAGTACGCTTGCTGCATTAAGTTGTTCTAGTTTCCGTGCCGCTATTCTCTGAATATTCTGTGGTAATTTACCAGAAAATTTACCGTTAAAGATTTTTTCAGTTTCTTTGCACTTGAACGAAGCAATCATCTACGAATAATAACGCCATGCGTTAATAACGTCAAACGTTAACAGCGTTAATAGTATTCCCAGCCAAAACTTTAGATGTTTCTGTTTCCAATTCAGTTAGATAATGATCCAAGTTCCAAGAAATTTTATACCCGCGATCGCATAATTCAATTCCACAGATAAAATCATCTTTAGTTTCAAACTGGACTTCGGCTTTGGCAGCAATCTGTTCTTGAATAGCAGTTATTAAACGTTCTTTGTTTATATGAGGAATCTCAAAAGAACTGCGAACGGTAACTATGTGTTGAGGGTGAGGAATTGGAGTATTAAAAATTATTTCAGTTTGTAGCGCATCAAGATTGATAAAGTCGCTCGATAAAAGTTTCGAACAATACGATAATTCGTCGAAGTAGATGTACATAACA
>CAVRWR010000100.1:0-9279 GCA_963724445.1 uncultured cyanobacterium
AGGACAAGGCGGTAATATAGCTATTGATACGGAATCTTTGAAGATTAGAAATACATCTAGGATATCCAGTAACTCTTTCGGGCAGGGTAATGGAGGAGATCTTAATTTTTTAGCTGACTCATTGTCTTTGAGTAGTGGGAGTTTAATTTCTACTACTACTTTTGGACAGGGTAATAGCGGAGAGGTGAATCTTGATGCTACCAAAATCGCGATCGACTTCAGCAGTATTTCTAGCGAAATAGGTATCGATGCTGTGGGTAATAGCGGCAACATTAATCTTAATGCCAACTTATTATCTTTGACTAATGGGAGTTTAATTTCTAGCAGTATTTTTGGACAGGGTAATAGTGGCAACATTAATCTTGATGCCAACTCATTATCTTTGGCTAGCGGCAGCTCTGTTTCTACAGATTCTCTGGGACAAGGAGATGGGGGAGACATCAATCTAGTTGCCGAGTCATTTTCTGCTGTGGAGAATGCATCTTTAAACTCTAATATATTTGGTGGGGCTACGGGAAAAGCGGGGAATATTACTATCACAGCTAATGACGTTGTTTTTGATGGCGGCTTTGCTCGAAGTCGAGTTGCTGGTGGAACAGGGAACGCTGGGAATATTCAAATTACAACTGACTCGTTGTTGGTAACAGGAATTCCGCCAGAAGTAGCCGACAGTAATACTGGTCAACTGGTTACTGCCACTTTCGGTCAGGGAAATTCTGGTAGTTTGAGGATAGATGCTAGTGGTGATGTTGTTTTTGACGGACGGGGTAGTGATGTTTTTAGCCTCATTGGCGGAAATTTGGCAGATCCCAACATTCCGCCCGCAGAGGGGAATGCAGGTAATATTACCGTCAATGCTGGCTCACTATTGGTAACTAATCAAGCTCGATTGGTTGGTAGTGTCGAAGGGATAGGAGATGCAGGTGATATTAACGTAGACGCCAATTCATTATCAATTACCAACGAGGGACAATTACTGACGGAGGTTGCCAATACTGGAGTGGGCAATGCAGGTGATATTAATATTGTTGCTCAGTCATTTGATGTTACTAATGGCGGAATAATAAGTGCTAGTACTGCGGGATCTGGTGAGGCAGGAAATATTGGAGTCAGCCTCAATAAGCTGTTGGTTCAAAATGGAGGACAAATTGTTGCCACAACTTTTAATGAGGGAAATGCAGGAAATTTGACGATTATGGCTTCAGAATCAGTCTCGCTGATTGGGCAGAGAGAACCAAGAGAATCTTTTAATACAGGATTATTTGTCGGTTCTCAAAGTGCAACTGCCACTGGGAATGGTGGTAACCTAGAAATTACTACTCCCAAACTAGAAATTAGTGATGGAGCAGCAATAACGGCGATCGCTCAAGGAACGGGAAATGGTGGCAATATTAGACTGTTGGATCTTGAGATATTAAGGTTGCGGAATAATAGCTTAATTTCTACCACGGCAGGCAGCGCGGGAACTGGAGGTGATGGTGGCAATATTGAGATTGAGACTGATTTCTTAATTACTTTTCCCGCCGAAAATAGTGACATCATTGCCAATGCTTTTGAAGGAAATGGTGGTCAGATTAATATTGATGCTCAGAGTATATTTAATATCCAGGAACGTCGGGCAACTGATGGTAACGTAACTAATGATATTGATGCCAGCTCAGAATTCGGTTTATCTGGGATAGTCGAGATTGAGGTTTTAGATGTTGACTTGAGTGGTGAAAAGATTCAATTAATATCTCCACCAACTACCACCCAAGTAGCTCAAGTTTGCGATCCTGAAGACTCTCAAGGACGAAATAGTTTTTTTGTCAGTGGACAAGATAGTTTACAAGATTTTCCCACCGCAGCAGCCGCGGGAAATTTGGGTTGGGAAGACTGGCAAATTGGCGAATCAAATATTAGATCGCCAAAATCCCCCACTTCTGGCACAGTAAATAAATTAATGTCGTCAGATTTATTGCCCAGGAGTAGTGAAAAGCCAGAAATTGTCGAGGCTCAAAGCTGGATTGTGAATGAGCAAGGTAAAGTGGAATTGGTTGCCAAGACAACAGCTAGCTCAGCTCAAAAATTTTGGTCTAAAGCGTCGCCATGTTCGCGGGATATACAAGCGGAAAAAGGTCTTGATGAATAGATTAAGGCGATCGCTTGGGGTAATTTTAGTCGCTTTATTGTTGACCATCTATTTTCATGGACTGTTTCCTGTCTTCGCCAAGCCAATTCCCCAAAACACTGAAGCAGTAGAGTTAGCTCAATTGGGCAAGCAAAGCTACGATCGAGGACAGTTTACTGCAGCAGCCAATTCGATGTTGAAGGCTGCTAAAGCTTATCAAGCAGCAGGAGAGCAGTTAAAACAAGTTCAAACTTTGAGTTTACTATCCTTAGTTTACGAAAATTTAGGGCAATGGCAACTGGCTAAACAAACTCTAGACTCCTGTTTCTCTTTGTTAGAAAGAATTCCCCAAAGTCTCGCTCGCGAAAGGGTTCAGGCACAAGTATTAAACCGTAAAGGACGCTGGCAATTAGCCAGAGGTGATGCCCAAGCGGCGATCGTAACTGCCCAAGCAGCAGATTTGCTTTACACGAAATTGAATAATGTAACTGGCAAAATTGGCAGCAAAATTAACCAAGCCCAAGCATGGCAGGCTTTAGGTTTTTATCGTCGCTCTGAAAATATTTCAATCGAGGTAGCCGAAGAACTTCGCGCCCAACCAGTATCTCCAGTAAAGGTTGCTGGCTTAAAAAATCTGGGCAATTTACTCAGCCAAAAAGGAGAGCGAAAGCGTTCTGAACAAATTCTCCAAAAGAGTTTACTTTTAGCCAACAAGTTAGGTTTGTCTGAATCGACGAGCCAGATACTACTTGATTTAGGCAATAATCAGCGAAATATAGCAATAATTGAGAAAAACAAGCAGAATTTGGCTCAGAGTAATCCTCGTAGTCTACAAGCTTTAGAATACTATCAACAAGCAGAACTTAGAGCAACTTTTCTGATTACTAAAATCAAGGCGCAGTTAAATCAACTAACTATTTATGTTGAGACTAAAGAGTTATCCTCTCCCCAAAAGTTGAACAAATTGCTCACATCAATCCCTGAAGGTTTAGATAAACTACCTGCCAGTCGCGAGTCAGTTTATCTCCATCTAAATTTTGCCAATAATTTAATCGAGCTAGATTCAGACTCAAATCCGCTGTTAATCATCAACACGGCAATTCAACAGGCGAGAAATCTGCAAGATCCCAGGGCAGAATCTTCTGTTTTGGGAACTTTAGGAAAATTTTACGAACATATTGCCAATTGGCAACAGGGTCAACGAGTCACCGCCTCAGCCCTATTAATTGCTCATCAAATCAACGCCCTGGATCTAACTTATCGTTGGGAGTGGCAGCTAGGGAGGCTACTTAAAAAACAGCAGGCTGCTTCGGGTGCGAAATCTCCAAATAGTCCAGCGATCGCAGCTTATACTGAAGCAGTCAACGATCTCCAATTATTAAGGAGTGATTTAGCTTTTACAAATCCCGATCTTCAGTTTTCCTTTCAGCAAGAAGTCGAACCTATCTACAGGGAGTTAGTCGATTTACTTTTATTCTCCGATCGAGTTACTGAACCCAGTCAGGAGAATCTCCAGCAGGCTCGTCGTGTTATAGAATCTTTGCAAGTAGCTGAGTTAGAAGACTTTTTTCATTCAAATTGTTTGTCAGCCAAGGTAAACCTCGATCGAATCATTGAAGAGGAAAACTCAGACACGGCAGTTATCTATCCAATTATGCTCGAAAATCGCTGGGAAATTATTGTCAAACTGCCTCAAAGTAAGAAACTAAATCACTATCAGACTAGCGTTAAAAGGGAAGATCTAGAAAATATCTTGGCTAAACTGAGTCAGTATTTACCTGATGTGACTCGTTCTGTCCAGGTTGATAATTTAGCTCAAGAATTATATCAATGGCTCATTCAACCTCTCAAGTCGGATCTAATGGCAAGTCAGGCTAAAACTTTAGTATTTGTTTTAGATAGCAGTCTCAGAAATATACCCATGAGCATACTTTACGATGCTGCCAACGAACAATATTTAATTGAGCAATATGCGATCGCCATAGCACCAAGCCTACAGTTAATTAAACCAAACGCTTTAGAGAATATAAAATTCAAGACTCTAATTGCTGGTATAGATAAATCGCGCTCCATCAAAGGTCAAGAATTTGCTTCTTTAGCTTACGTTGAACCAGAATTACAACAAATCGCTTCAGAAATTCCCCAAAGTAAGACTCTATACAATAAAAGTTTTACCAGTGATAATTTGAAGAGTCAAATAGAATCTGGCTCTTTTTCTGTAGTTCATTTAGCAACTCACGGTGAATTTAGCTCGGATTTGGAAAAAACCTTTATTTTGACTTGGAATAAATTACTTGAGGCTAAGGATTTTACCAACTTATTACAAACAAGCGATCTCCAAACTACCAAAGATATTGAATTACTTGTTTTGAGTGCTTGTCAAACCGCTACAGGAGACAAACGAGCAGGTTTGGGATTAGCTGGCATTGCTGTTCAAGCTGGTGCAAGGAGTACGCTGGCGACATTATGGTCAATTGATGATGCTTCGACTGTAAATCTTATGAGTGAATTTTATCGTGAACTAAATCAAAATTCAACCAAAGCTAAGGCACTTCAAAAAGCTCAATTAACTTTACTAAAAAGAGAAAAACGCCCTTATTTTTGGGCACCCTATGTTTTGATTGGCAATTGGCTGTAACAATAATTTTTTCAATTATTCAATTAATTGTCACTGAGTAAATTGAAAACTTCTGCCAGCATCTGGTAGGAAAGTTTACGCTGCTCAAAAATATGCCATGAAGAAATTATAATAATTTCAGATACCTGATACTGATGCTGAATCTCAAGCAGTTGTTCTTGACATTGTTCGGGAGTGCCAACTACATTAACTCGACTGGTTTTATCTATTTTTTCTACTAAGGTTTGCTGTTGTTTTGCCTCAGCTTCAGTTTCGGCACAGACAATACTAAGAGCCAAATTACATTTAGGCTTATCTAGCATGATGCTGGGTTGAAATTTATTGTAGTATTTATCAATTACATTTGGATCGCATTGACTACAGCTATGATAAAGAGAATAACTAAAAGCCGTTCCTCTGGCAGCGGCAAGTTGCATATTACTACCTCCACTCGTTCCCAACAGCCACATTTTGGGAATTTCATTATTAGCAGCATTAGCCTTGCCAGCAAAACGATCTTCTGAAGGAAAATACTCGATCATATAGTCGAACAATGTATTAGATTTATGTTCGTAAAGATTGTTGTTAATTGCTTGTTTAATATTGAATCCACTTGCCAGTGCTTGTATAGTTTCTTCGTCCCCTGCTATTCCAGCAGCAATACCCAAATCAACTCGGTTGGGATATAAAACTTCTAAAAGTCGGAAAACTTCGGCAATTTTTAAAGGACTATAAAAATATAGTAAAATTCCCGCAGTTCCCACACGAATACGATTTGTAGATTGGGCAATTAAAGTTAACATTATTTCTGGACTAGCCCAGGCAAAAGAGGGTTCGTGATGTTCGGCTAACCAATAGCGAGAATAGCCAAGAGAATCTGCTAAAGATGCAGACATTAAAGTTTCATTGATTACCTCTATTGCCGTTTTACCTGGAGTAATCCAACCGATATCTAAAACTCCTAGCTGTAAAGATTTAACTGAATTGAACTCGGTTAATCTATTAGAAGATAAGTCCTGAGAAAAATGATCTATTTTGGTTGAATTAGCAAACATAGTATTTTGTCTAGTTTAAGTTTCCCAGATTTAAGATATAAACAATTTCAGGTTAAAGGCTTCTGCTAACATTTCATAGGAAAGTTGGCGTTGTTCAAAAGAAGAGGATGCAGACATAAAGATAATCTCATCAACATGATATTGCTGCTGGATTGACAATAACTGCTCTTTAGATTGCTCTGGAGTACCCACCACATTGAGCTTAGTAGTTCCTTGAAAAGCGAGATCAAATGCCAACTTTTGTTGTTTAGCTTCTGTTTCTGTTTCAGCGCAGATACCAGCTACAGCTACATTACATTTTGGTTGAGACAAGAGCTGACTCGGCTGGAATTGACTGCGGTATTCTGCAAGAATGTTAGGATCGCAAGCACTATAACCGTGACAAAGAGAATAACTAAAAGCAGCACCTTTTGCTGCCCCCAAATTCATACTGCCTCTGCCCGTTCCCAAGAGCCACATTTGAGGAATATGAGAAATATTTTGCCTAGTGGGAGTTGCGCCTTGGGCAAAACGATGTCCGACAGGAAATTCATTGGTTAGATAAGCAATCAAAGATGCAACCTTTTGAGCATAATAATCTTTTCTAGATTTAGTAGACTCTGGCAGAGGTGAAATATCTGCACATAATACCCGTACTGTTTTATTTTCTTCGGCTAAATTACCCGCAGCAATTCCTAAATCAAACCGTTGGGGATAGACTAACTCTAGAAGTCGAAAAATCTCGGCAATTTTTAAAGGACTATAAAAATAAAGCAAAATTCCTGCCGTACCAAGACGAATTTGATGGGTGCATTGAGCAAGGGAAGTTAATAAAATTTCTGGACTAGTCCAGGCAAAAGAATTGTGATGATGCTCAGTTAACCAGTAGCGGGAATAGCCCAAAGAATCGGCTAAAGACGCAGACATTAAAGTTTCATTAATCGTCTGGGCTGCGGTTTTACCAGGAGCAATCATACCAGAATCGAGAATGCCAAGTCGCAACTGAGGAGATGATTTAGCTGGTGACGATCGCGTTTTAAAATTCGAGCCATGTTTAGTTAAAGGGGTTAAAGTCATCTTTCTTACTTAATTAAACAAGGTTGTTTCAATGGGGATAGTTGAGAAACTAGTAATTTTTGTCTTCCTTTGGTTTCGGTTAAAGAAGTTAAATAAGGACTCAAGCGTCTTTTGACAAACTGCACCATAGGAGCGTTGTCCATTGCCACAGTCCAAATACCGTTAACAATGTCACTGTCAACTTGGCGTTTGATGGCATTAGCTAAAATTGGAATAGCCCGTCCCACTTTTTGCAGGTCTTGTCTAATAAACAGGCTAGTATAACGAATAGTGTTGGGGTTGATTCGATGAGTAATCATCCAGCCAATTACATCCCCGTGATAGAGCAGGCATAAACTATTAAGCGGTTCTAGCTGATTTGCATTGTTGAAAGGATTAAGGGTTTCTGGATACCATTCTTGCTCTTGTTGCTGTTGATAAATTTTTTGTTTGTGTCTGGGGACTAAATCTACCCAAGGTAAAAGCGTATATGCAGAAGCTAACTTATACTTTTGTAACCAAGGTGCTGTTGCTATTTTATCGGTAGTAGATTTACACACCAGCATCCGAGACTTTGGTGATTCCCAATCCAACTTTGTTAGTAGTTTTTCCAATGCTGTAGTAGATGGCTTGCCGCTCATATAAACTAACTCAACTTTGTTACAGCCTTTTACTAATAGTTTGGCTTCTAATTTAGCAAGTAGTGCCGTGCCAATTCCCATGTTACGATAGCGTTCCTTAACAAAGAAAGAAAGTACTTTAGCCGAACGCACCATCGGACTGTGATATTATTTCAGCTAATGCAAGTCCGATAGGCTGCTGCATTAAAGATGCACCGATCGCTATAGTTGAAGATTCTAACTGTTGTAGTTGCTGTTGATAAGAGGGGAAGGTCAAACATTCATATTGTTTGGCAGTTTGATTATTAAGAGAAGAAATAGTATACATAGTTCTTTCTAGCTACAATAATTTTTTAATTGGGTAAAAATCTATGGGATTGCCTGCTCTCTCGTACCTGAGTTAAAAAAGGCTGCAATCTTCGTCGCACAAATTTGACCATGGGTTTATTTCCTACCTCAGCAGCGCAAGTATATCGAGGAATATTACTTTTAAGCTGGAGTTTAATTGCTTCGGCAATTAGAGGAATAGTCGTCGGTCGACTCGCCCAGCATCAGCCGGTTGGAGGTGTCGCGGTACAGCACGTAGACGTTGCGGCCGCCGGCCCAGACATGCGGGGCCTGCACCGGGTCGGCGTCGCCGCGCAGCTGGGTGGCCACGGTGAAGCTGCCCAGGGTGCTGAGCTTGCGCCGGGCGTAGAGCGCGTTGGCGCTGCCGCCGCCGGCCGAGCCGCCCCACACCGAGTACAGGGTGGCGGTGGTGTCGGTGGTCACCGCCGTCCACGAGACGCCGTCCCACTTGAGCGCGGTGCCGCTGCTGCCCACCGCCCACGCCTCGTTGGTCGCCGTGCCGGACACCTCGTTGAGGGTCGACACGGTGGGGCTGCTGACGACCGCCCAGGTGCAGGGGATGGCGCCGGTGCAGTGGAGGATGGTGCCCGAGGTGCCCACCGCCCAGATGTCGGAGCCGGAGGTGCCCCAGATGGAGTTGAGCGTCTGCGCGGTGGGGCTGGCCACGGCGCCCAGGTGGTGCCGTTGAAGCGCATGATGACGCCCGAGGTGCCCACCGCGTAGATGTTGTTGCTGGCCGAGCCCCAGATGCCGGTGAGCGTGGTGGCCGTGTTGCTGGTCTGCGCCGCCCAGGAGACGCCGTTGTACTTGGTGATGAAGCCCGAGGTGCCCACCGCGTAGATGTTGTTGCTGGCCGAGCCCCAGACGCCGTTGAGGCTGGTGGTGGTGTTGCTGGTCTGGGCCGACCAGGCGCTGCCGTCCCAGCGGATGATGTGGCCGCCGGCGCCAACCGCGTACACGTTCGTCGAGCTGGAGCCCCAGAGGTCATAGAGGCTGTTGCCGCCGGCCACCGTCATGTTGGGCAGGCGCTCCCAGATGGTGCCGTTCCACCTCAAGATGGTGTCGTAGTAGGTGCCGCCAGCGTAGTACCAGGCGCCCACGGCCCACACGTCCTGCGCGGAGTAGAGGGTGGTGTTGGGGTCGGCCGGCGACTGCACCGTGGTCCACGAGGTGTCGTCCCAGCGCATCAGGGTGTTGCTTCGTGCCCACCGCCCAGGCCGCCGCGGGGGCGCGGTTGTAGACGACGTAGGCCTGCATGGTCTCTGGCAGTGACACGCACGCCAGGTCGAAGGCGCCCGCCTCCTGGCCCGCGCCGGAGCCGAAGGTGACCGAGCTCAGGAAGCCCTCGTTCGCGTTCTGATCGAACGTGGTGTCGGGCAGGTAGAAGTGCGTGAGCACCCGCAGGTTGGTCTCGATGCCCACGTTGTTGCGGTCGCGCCACATGGTGAGGCTGGTGAAGTTGCCGCCGCAGGAGCGCAGGCCGCCGGTCACCTG
>CAVRWR010000101.1:0-30649 GCA_963724445.1 uncultured cyanobacterium
CAACTGGTAAGTGCAGCTATTGACCAGGGAATGGGAACAGACACAGAAGTTACGGCAGTGGCGGATGGTCGGTAATGGTTTACGAGAGGCTCTTGAACGAGGTTTTCCCAAGCTTAAATTTATTCTCTCGACCGCATTCATCTTAAACAACATATCTATCAAACTGCCGATGCTATTAGCTTAACTGGTATACATCGTAATATTTGGACTAGCCACCTTCTGAGCTTAATTGACCGAGGTAATGCTAATAGAGCGATTAAATTCATTAATCGTCATTTTCAGAATAGTCCAGCCAAGAACAAATTAGACAATTTAGCTAAATACTTACAACGGTTTGCAGACGCTTGTCACTACGAGCTTTATGAAATCCAGAGGCTTACCAATAGGTTCAGGAGAGGTTGAAAGCGCCCATGGCTGTATTACACCTCAAAAGCGGTTAAAAATTCCAGGAGCGACATGGCATCCTGATACAATTAATCCCATGTTAGCTTTACGAGTTATCCGCGCCAATGAGATGGTGGTCGGACTTTTGGACTTCATCTGACCGAGAAAAAGTTGGCTTCATTTTGCTGCTCTAAGTTAGGTGACGGCGGATTGAATCAGACGAAGCCTTTCATGTACTCTTTAATCAACCGTCAGTTTCCAGGGATTCACCGCAATGCCCTATTTTGTGCTGTCGTCAAAATGGATCCGTTCAGGGAGCGCCGATTTACTTTTTTCAGTTCTCATTTTGTACAGCGATCGCCCTGTTTGACAATTACCAACTGTTTTTGAGCCACCCGGTGATAGCCAGACTGAATGATTACTTCTAATTGCTATAATCCAGGGTAGTTTGTATTTATCTAATGTTCTGATAAATGAACTGGCTTCACCATATAAACTATCGGCTAAAACTAATTCAATCTTGAATCCAAATTCTATTAGTTCTGTAATAATAGATGATGCCAACTCAATTTTAGTTTTGTAGGTATCTGACTCTTTTAATGTTCCTTTGGGTTTAAAGACTTTAAAGATTAAGGGGAAAGTTGTGTTTTGATATAATCCATAAGCATTAACTGATACGATGCCGTTGTCTATTTTGCCAACGCTACCTAGATATTGCCTAGCTACATAATCTGTTTTTGTTCCTTTCTTTCTATCTCCTGTTTCATCAATTATTACTGTAATTGTTTGCCCTTTTAATGCTTTAAGAGTTAATGTTAGTCTTCTCTTTTTTAGTTCTTCTACTGACCAAGGTGAATTAGCTATGAAGTGGTGTAATGACTGAGGTGATGAGATTCCTACTACTTTAGCAATCTCTGGTAATGATTTTCTCTTAATTGGTGAGATGATTCCTTGATGTAAATATTTGAAACATTCATACAGTCGGCTTTTGAGTGGGAAGCTTCCTACTCAAAACGCGACGTAACTTCTAACATCAGAAAATAAGTCATTATAAGCAGAGCAATATCGATCTATCACGGAAACTGTTGGTCGAGCATCTCTCTTCAAATGTTTGAGAATCTGTAACTCTACATCCATTACTCTCTCTACCTCACAACCAACAAAAACTTTTTCTATTGTAGTTTAGTTTTCGGAAAGTGACAGAAGAGGGATAGTTTTGGTTTGGTGAACTAGGATTGTTGATCGCTTGTACTTATGGCTTGACTTAAATTTTTAACCCGATCTCCTAAGAGAGAAAAATAAGTAGATTTATCTGCGGCAATTTCTTGAAATATAGGAATATCAGAACAGACAACGCGATCTCTAAAGTGTAAAGTTTCTACCAATGATAAGTAAAAACCTTTTGTAGAAGAATAATGATAAATCTAGACCATCAGTAATGCGCATCAACCATCATTTTTACTACATCGTGCATTTGATATTTTGCTACCCATCCTAGTTTCTCTTTTGCTTTAAGGGGATTACTTTTGCTAGTTGCTAAATCAGTGGGTCTAAATAAAGAATTGTCAGTAGTGACACGTTCTTGCCAGTCCAAACCAACACATTTAAAAGCTTCTGTGACAAATTCTTCTAAGGAATGAACTTGTCCTGTCGCAATTACGTAATCTTCAGGTTTTTCCTGTTGCATCATTAAATACATTGCCTCTACATATTCGGGAGCCCAGCCCCAATCTCTTTTTACAGAAATATTTCCCAGATAGAGTTTTTCAGAGTGACCTTTAGCAATACGACAAGCAGCAGAAATTATCTTTTGCGTCACAAATCTTTGAGGTCTTAAGGGAGATTCATGATTGAATAAAATACCAGAACAGGCATATAAATTATATGCTTCTCGATAATTCGCTACTTGCCAAAATGCAGTAGATTTAGCTACGGCGTAGGGACTTCTTGGACAAAAGGGTGTATTTTCATTGGCAGCAACATTCCCTATGTCACCAAAAGATTCGCTAGATCCTGCATTATAAAATTTAATTGGTGCGCCAATAAATCGAATTGCTTCAAGAAAATTTAATGTACCAGTAGCAATACTTTCTAAAGTTTCTACTGGTTGCTCGAAGGAAAGACCAACAGATGTTTGTCCAGCGAGATTGTATATTTCGTCAGGTTGAACTTTACTAATTACTTGCAAAACACTACGAAAATCCGTAGGTACTAAAGATTCATATTTTATTTGTTCGCGAATTCCCAAACGCAGCAAATTACGAAAAGAAGATACTGGAGCATCTCTAGATGTTCCGTAGACTTCATAACCTTTTTCTAGTAGCAATTTGGCTAAATATGCTCCATCCTGACCAGATATACCGCAAATAAGTGCTTTTTTCATGACCATAGTTATCGTATATATTCTAATGTTTAATTGGTTATAAATAGCCAAAAAGCTAATTATTCGTAATCATTTTGTATAAGTTGAGATATTGTTGGGCAATAGTTAACTTTTCAAAGCGGTTATTTTTAGCTTGGTCAAGGTAGATCTGATTATCAAATGCCTGAATGAGTGCTTGACTCAAATTTTCCAGAGCATCGCCAGATAAGGAAAAATAAATGCAATTAGCTGTACCAATTTCGCGGAAGATAGGAATATCGGAACAAACTACGCGATTTCCAAAATGCAAAGCTTCTAATAGTGGAAAGCAGAAACCTTCTGTAGAAGAAGGAATCACGAAGAGCTTACAGTTTTGATATAGCCAACCCAGCTCATTATCGTTGATGGCTGATAAAAACTTGACGTTGGCTTCTAGATTTAAGTTAGCAATCAAACTGTTTAGTTTTTCCGTTTCTGGTCCTTTGATACCAACTATGATCAACTGACAATCTAGCCCAACTTGCCCGTTCAATCGAAGTTGAGCATAAGCCTTAATTAGTAGATCTAAGTTTTTATTTTGCCGATGTTGGGCGACAGACAAAAGAAATTGCCTATATCTCTCCATTCCATGAGGAACTTCGGTTTTAAGCCCTTCAAAGTCAACGTAACTGTAAATCACTTCAACTAGCTGATCGGATTTCAGTTGCGGAAAATAAAGCCCAAGTTTGTCAGCGGTAGCGTGTGAATCACAGGGTAAACCATTACTATTGCGAATCGCCTGCTTAAGGAAGAGTCGATTAAACAAAACCTGTGGAAAGCCAAAGTTTTCTGGACATTCGTAGGGATAGAGGTCGTGAATTGTCGTAACTACTGGCACTTTAAATTGCTTTTCAAGAAAGGGAAATGGAAAAGAAAGATGCACTACATCAGAATTAAGATGATTGGCTAACTTTGGTAGACCCTAAGAAACCAAATATTTCTGACCAGAGAACTATTTTTGATGTCAACGATCACTGGTTTAATTTTGTCGGACTCTAATGCAAAGGCTGTGGCAAAATACTCTTGTTGCCAGGCACCAATAACTAAACTGATTTTCGTTACATCAGGCTTTGCTGCCAGACAGCGGGCTAGGTTAGCTGCATGGCGACACACACCCGTCGGTTTAACTGGTCGATGTAGGGCAGCGATCAAAACATGCATGTTAGTAGTTCCTCTCAGGATTGTATTTCAAGCTTGAACCAGCCTTCCAAGGAGTCGAATTGCTTTCATACGCCCCAACATCAGGAGATTGTCCCTGAAAGTCGGTAGTAATTTGGGGAATGTTGTTCCTGCATCGATCGCTGGAGAATCTTGTTTTAGCTTAAAGTCAGGCAGAGATTTAGTCAGTTCCACTTCAGGTTGTTCCTCTGGCAGTTGGTAGAACTTAAAGTCTGTATCAGCAAACAGATTGTTTGATGCTCGATCGGCTACCAAAGTTTGATTGCCCGCAAAAATGTTGTTTCGTGCCTCGATATAATCGCCGTTCAACTCTACTTCACCCAGAAAAGTATTATTAAAAATGCGATCGTATCCCCGTGGACTACCAGCGGTGAGATTGTAGTTGTCTTTGCCGCCAGTCAAGTTCCAGACAACGTTATGGTGAATTGTACTGTTGAAGCTTTCAATATCCAAATAGATCCCGCGAGTCCCCCAGAATGGACTAAAGGCTTGGGCATCCCGAATCCAGTTGTGATGAATTGAACCCCCTTCTAAATTAACGTGACAGCAGACATAGATTGCGCCTAAATCTGTACTCAGCATGCCAAACTCGGAAATATCATTGTAGGAAATCTCCAGGTTACGACCATCGGTTCCTGCCGTGTGCCAATCCCAGCTTATAGCATCTCTACCAGTACGTTTAATCGTGTTGTGACTAACCTGATGACCATTACCATTGAGCCGAACAGCAGCAGCATAAGACACTTGATAGTTAGTATTGACAATAACGTTATTAGTTACCCGATGATTATTACCTTCTAACAAGACTCCGTTGCCCGAACTACCGTCGATAACTGAATTCATTAAAACGTGATTACTGCCCCTCAATTGAATTCCCGTGTCATGGGCATGAGCAGCCAGAAATAGACCATCATCAGATTCAGAGGCTTTTTCCGAGGGGGGTAAAGGTGGCAGAGTCATATGATGAGAAACATACTTAGCATTAATACCATCAATAATAATGTCAGAACTGCGATCGCTAGTGGTAATTGTATTGGCGAAGAGGTTTAGATTGCGTAAGGTAATGAAAGAGCGATCGCTCAAATCAAAAGCAAAGTTGCGCTGTTTAACTTCTACTCCTTGGGGTACTTTGCCATCTAAAGACCAGAAAGAAAGCTCCTGATTGCTGCCGTCATAAAACCATTCTCCTCGATCGTCTAACAGCTCTAACTTGCCAAACAGATAAAACCAAAATCCGCCCCTTTCCCATTCAGCAGTCATCTCCGCAGTTAGTTTATCTGCCGTTCCGCCAGTTATTTCTCCCGTGCGAGTCGTGTACCATTCGTTAGTCCAAACTCTTGCCCCTGTCCATCCTTGCGCTAACTCAGGAATTTCAGGATTCTCGATAGTTGCTAACTTTGCTCCTAGACTTGACAACCCGCCGCCAAACATTTCAGGACGCAAGTAATCTCGCTTCTGGTCTAGATTGGGTATACGAGCTTCGGGCATCATTTCTTGGTTGATAAATACTTGATTAGCCAAAAAACCAGTATCGCTATAGCCATCTATAGGTAGAGTAATATCGGCACGATAAATTGAACCTTCAGGTTCCGACCAGTTGTTAACTAATTCTGTTCCAGAGATTGTTACCTGCTCATTTTTATATGCCGAAAAGATTATTGGTTTTGTTTTTGTTCCCGATACTTTTAGGTGCGATCGTTTCCCGATAAGTCCCTGCTCTAAGCCAACAGGTTGTCCCTGGTTGAGCGGTATCGGCACATTTCTGAATTGTTTTAAACGAAAGGTCAACAGTACCAGGATTGTCATCTGAGCCATTAGGCGAGACAAAGTAGTCTCCCAATTTGGCTACATTTTTTCCCGTAGCTTTTTTTGGATCGGTCACAGTGCCAGCACGGGAAACGTTGCGTTTAAAACTAATCTGCTGCCAAGATTTTTCCACTAAATCTGGCGTACATCCAGAAATACTTGAACCAGTAATGATTCCTACACCTAAAATTAAAATCCTGAGTCTTTTTATCATCATCGAGCAAAATTTGTATTTAATTTAGTAGCAACAACTGAATAACTATGATTGATTAGGATTCATCCCTGATCCCTTAGCTAGGCTTGAGTATTCGCCAACACAATCTTCATAGACTTTCGATAGCCATTTTGCTTTAGCTTCCCAACTATATATTTCTCGAATGCGTTGCTGTCCCATTTTTCCCATTTGAAGACATAAATCTGGGTTTTCAGCCAGTTTAACCATCGCTGCTGCCAAATCCCTAACTGCCTGTTCGGGGTTGTGAGCGGGAACTTTAATGCCAATATCTGGGGTTACGGTTTCTCCAGGACCTCCCAAGTCTAGACAGAGAATCGGTCTGCCTGATGCCATTGCCTCCAAAGGAACCCAGCCACCTGAATCATGAAGGCTAGGATGAACCAAAGCGGTGGATTGTCCCAATCGAAATAAAACTTCTTCGCGGTCTAGTAAACCAAAAAACGTTACCCGATCGGCGATCGCTAATTCTTTTACTAGAGCTTCTAGCTTTGCTCTTTCAGGTCCTGCACCGACAACCCAGTATTGAGCCTCAGTTAAGTTAGCTTGGGCAAAGGCACGCAAACCCAAATAGATTCCTTTCCAGTGAAGCAGACGGGCTACATTGATAAATCTAACTGGATTATCAGAGGGAGGTGGACATTGACTTAGTTGTTCAATTTCAGCTTGAGAGATTCCTGTCTCCGAAGCCTGTTTAATATTGAATGCACCTAATTTACTCAGTTTCTTGGCCGTATCTCTAGTAGTTGCATAGGCGATAGTGCTGTTTCTAGCAGTCAGACGAGTCAAAGGGTCTAATTCTCCTATACCTCGCCAGATTTCTCGGAGATTTTCATATAGCTTGTTTTCACGATTAAAGTCAGTCCAGAATTGTGTAGGTGCCGACTCGCCACCGCCTACTGGTCCCCAAATAAAGGGTATGGACAGTAAGGATAATAGACTAGGTACCGAGTAGCGCACGAAGGTAACGTGATGCGCAATGTCAAACCCAACTGTACGGTGCAGCTTTTTGGCCACAAAATATGCCTGAATTTGCCACAGGTAGTAGTGTAGCTGCATTGCTCCAGATTGTCCCCAGCGCAGACTATCTTGCCAAAAAGGCAGAGTAAAATAGACAAAGTGCAGATTAGGAATGGGATTTCTCTCTAACTCAGCCTCAATTGCTTTTTTGCTTTCATCTGGTCGAGTGAGAACCCAAACTTCATGATGTTGAGCAACTGCTTTGGCTACGTTCCAACCTACCCCCCGTTCCGAACCTTTTCCTGGTTCACAAGAATATGCAGATAATAATACTTTCATTTGCTTAAATAATTATAATAATTTAATATTTACAATTCGATATTTACGCCATAACTTTACTTTTAGCAGCAACAACTTGTTCGTAAAACATTGCAGTTTGTTCGGCAGTTTTTTTCCAGGTAAATTCTTTTACTCTTGCTAAACCTTTATCAATCAAACTTTGGCGTAGAGCAGCATCTTGATGTATGCTAACTATTGCTTGAGTTATTGCCCTCTACATCCGTCGGCTCAACCAAAATTGCTGCATCACCTGCCACTTCTGGCAGTGCCGAAACATTAGAGGTGATTATCGGCGTACCGCAAGCCATTGCCTCTAAGATAGTTAAGCCAAAGCCTTCATAGAGTGAAGGAGCTAACAATATATCCGCAGCATGATAAAAACGGATTAAAGTATCTCGATCGGGATTATTAATCAAAGTAATGTGTTTATCTAGATTGTTAGCCTGAATATATTGTTTTTGTTCTGGATAAAAATCTTCGCCAACCTTCCAAAGACGTACAGGAGTATTGGAACCAACCATCGCTTTAACTACTTTTAAAACTGTCTCAATGTTTTTACGCTGATGATTGTTACCTACATTTAACAAGCAAATTTCTTCTGAAAATTTGATATGTTTTTGTCTCCATTCTGTGGCTATTTTAGGATCTGGTAAACGAAAATTAGAGTTAACTCCATTAAAAACCATCGATATTTTTTCAGGATTAATCTTTAACCAATTAATAATATCTTGAGCAGTATTATTAGAAATAGCAATTGTTCTATCAGCAGCAGCAATTCCTTTTACCGAATATCGCCAGACCGCCAGACTAAAAGCAGGAAAACGAGCCTCATTATTAAGAATTTCGGGATAGATATACTGCACCAAATCATGACAGGTAACTATTACTGATTTACCAGTTTTTTTTAGCCCATAGGCAACATGACCGTCGGTATGATCGATAATGTGAAATATATCGGCTTTGAGCTGATTGACGGTGCGGGGAAAATTATAAAAACGTTCGTAGTATTTGCGTAAGGGATTTCCCGACTGCCATAAATCTTCTGCATCTTCATCACACCATGGCTGGGGGGATATTTCGACAATGTCCCAGTCTGGTCTGACTTTTTTTAATTCGGCAACCAAATTATCAGCATAGACATCCATGCTAAAGGCAACTTTTGGTTCTCGTCTAACAATGACAACTTGCATTTATTGACTCCCTGGATAATTTTTTATAGAATTATCTTGATGTTAAATATATTGAGCGATCGCCTTATTTTTTTGCATCTGAGCAATTACGATCCAGCTAATTAAAAAAGTAATGCTGGAATAGGTCAAAATTGAAAAGATGGAAACACTTTGGCTAACTTGAGGCACAAATTTAACCAGCAAAATATCTACTGCACTTTTAATAAAGGGATGTAATAAATAAATACCAAAAGAGCAAGCACCTAAGTTGGTAATTAATTTACTCTCAGGCAAGTATTTAGAAATTGAAATGCCAAAAAGTAATAAAGAATAAGCAATAATTATTTCGCTCAAGGCTATGGGTAAATACTGCTCGGCAAAAGCATTAGCTAGTACACAGATAACTAGCAAAAATAAGACAGTTGAACGGCTATAAAGCCAACGACCAATATCTCGCTTTAAAATTTGATTAAGGGCTAAGGCGATCGCAAAATAGGGTAAGCAGCGAACCGCCCAAGATAAATAAACTAAGATAATTCGACTGGGTTGATAAAAAATACTGTCTACGGTTGTTAGCTGAAGCAGTTCAGGAAAAGCCGTAAAGGTATCGATATTGAAATCATTGTGAGAGTTAATTAGTAGCTGATAAGCAATCAGGCTAAAAATCGTAAATACTGCCAGTACTAGCTGATTATTTGGTTTGCTCAAATAATTTGCTAAATAAAGTAGCAGCAATCCTGATAACAGCAAGGGAATAAAATAAAGATGATAGGAAGCAGCACCCAGAAAGATTAATGCCACAGGATCGGCTAATAATTCCTGCACATCTTCTGGCTTATTGGTTAAAGAATAAATAATGGTCTTAGTAACTACGTAAAACAAACTCCACAGGAGATATGGCAGGACAATCCGCTTGAATTTCTTCCGCCAAAAATTCCCGTCGATAGTTAAAGGTAATTTTCTCGTACCAAAATAAAAAGATGCCGCTAAAAAGAACGGTACGGCAAAATAAAACAAATGACGAAAGCGAATTGCCGTCTCGCTAATTGGTAAACCCCAAGTTTCATCTCCTGAGTGAACCAAAATTACGGCAAAAGCAGCCAACCCTCGACAGAGATCGATACCGTTCAACCTTATTAACTTACTCATATCACTTCAATACTGGTACTAGCTTTTGCCACTGAGCAATTAATCTTTGTGCAATGCGATCGTGAGAATAATATTTAGCTACTCTCTCTATTCCATAGTTCCCCATTTCCTCTCGCCAATTACGATCGCAGATGATTCGTTTTAAAATTTCTGCTAGGGCAACAGGATTTCCTTCAGGAAAAACCAGGTCGTCACAGGCAATTACATGAGGAATTTCGCCACAGCTTGACCCAATTACAGGAATGCCCATTGCCATGGCTTCGATAATGACGTGACCAAATTGCTCTTTCCAGGTAGCAACAGTCCGAGAAGGTAATACTAAGACATCAAACTTGCCCAATTCAATTGGGGCAGCTTCATGACGCACGGCACCTCGCCAAATAACGCGATCGCAGATTGATTGTTGTTTAGCTTGCTGCCGTAATGCTGCTTCACTTTCACCCGAACCACATAGAGTTACCTGAAAATCCAAATCCTGTTGCTTTAATTGACTAACGGCAGTAAACAGCGTATCTAACCCTTTTTCTGAAGCTATCCGACCCAAAAAACCAATATTAAATTTAGCCTGTGATTCTCTCTTATCAGGAGCGAACAAACAAGTATCTACTCCCATTTGGGGCATTACTTCGATCTGCCCAGAAAAGTTCCAATGGCGGATTATTTCTGCACCATCTTGATTACCAGCAAGATATAGACTTGTCCTCTTCATCACAAAGTCACGTACCCAGCGACGGAAGCTCGAAAGAGAACGCAGTTGATTTTCCCAGCCAAACACCACCATTGGAATACTGTGTTGTTTTGCCCAAAAAGCTACTTCTAAAGCACAGAGAGAAAAAATCTCTTCCTCCACCTGGATCACGTCAGGCTGGAAATCCTTAATGACTTGACGAATTTTCCAAGGATTATAAATGTGTGCGCCTACTCTGCCTGTAAACCAGACGGGTGCAGAATAAGTTTTAATTTCAGCAAAGGGAGTTTCCAGCTCAATGGTGCGATCCCATTCTTCCGCTTTCCAGTTGCTGGGAGCCATCAGAGCAACCTCTACCCCCATATCGGCGATCGCTTTAAGCTTACCTTGATTGACTCCAACTACATAGGCGTGACTGACAAATAAAACTCTTAATTTTCGCTGTTGCTGAGAAGTTTCAACTACATCAGCAGGATTTTGGATTTTAGATACATTAAACATGGAAGTAACAAATATTAGAGAATATTAGAGAAAAAATAGTTAAACTTGTTGTTGCTCAAATTTAAGACGTTTTTGATGCCATGCAAGCCCCAGAAGTAAAGCCAGAGTAAGCATATAGCCAGGTTCTTCAATCTGCGTGAAAATAAAGCCCAAAACCAAAGTTGCCAATAGAGTAATTTTTAAAGAATTATCTAAGCCAAAGTTAAGCCAGACGGTGTATGCCAAAAATAAATATGCGCCTAAACCTACTAGCCCGATATCGCCCCAAATTCCTGCCCAGCCAAAGATTGGACTAAACAAGCTCGAACTATAAGCCAGCCAAAAGCTATCAATAAATGAACGAGAATCCATCCCAATTGTGGTTGTAGTCGCTCCCAGAGGTCCTAAGATCGACTGATAATCCTGCATAAACCAGGCTCCCAAGCGGCTAACCGTGTGACCAGGCCCCAAACCAAACAGCCAGTTTCCCCAAGAATCAAACTGGGAGAGAATAGCTCTGACAGAGTAGAATTTGGTAAACCAAGCATCACCATTTTTTTGGTAGAGGTCTAATCTCGCCCAGGCAGTAAAAGCATTAAACGCCTCAAGGTTTTGTACACACCAGAAAAAGATCGATCCTGTGATCGCAATCCCCAACAATAGTTTGATTGATTTGCCAATATCCTGAAAGTTAGACAAGATTAACAGTATCCATGCCAATAAATAGGCAAACACCAGTTGTTTGGAGTCAGAAAATAGAAGTTGCCAGGATGCCGCTGACATCGCCATAATTCTGATCCAAAGCGGAAATTTATTACCATTAGCCAAAAAGTAAATTGCAAAGGCGACAGATACTGACGCAGATATATAATTGCCCGCCCCAGATACAAAAAATACTCCGCCACAGCCATCAGTACCATCAAATCCATCAGCGTCAAGTTTACCTGCATCGATCAACGGCTTCTGCACCGCCGCTAATAGAAAATTAATTAATACAGAACCCATAAACCAGCGCTGAATTCTGGTAAAGGATCTCTCAGACATAGGAATACAGACAATGGCGACTAAGAACATCATTGGCTCTCCCAACATCATGAAGCTAGCAAAGGCATTGATAAACCCAGCCTGATTCCATAAGGCACTAGCTAAGATAGCCAGAAAAAAGAGAAACAATCCCCATAAAAAAGAGCGAACCAGCTTAGTCTGCTGCTGATTTTTGCTAGATGCAGTAGTCAGTGCAATCCACAGAACTAGAGGAACAATAATAAAGTGTGCATGAACCGAGAATAGCAGGAACAGGCAAAAAAGTAGTAACAATTCGTGCGTAAAAAACTAAGGAAAAAGCAAAAATTATTAGATTAGTATTGTTAGTCCAGCTATCGGCGCTTCTGGATTCTTTGAGCCTTGATTCAACACTGTCAAACATCATAATTTCACCGAATTTGGGCTAAGGGGATGGGATTTGCCACAATAAATAAATCTTGTCAAATAAAGTTTTGGTAATTAAAAAAATCTCAACCTTAGTGTGGCTTGGGTAATCGATTGATGGCTGTGATCTCATCACCAAGAGCTGTTAATCAGACAACATTAATTTACTTATTTTTTTCCCAGGTTTTTTAGGCGAATACGATACGGTTCGCCCCTACCCAAAAACTGATTTGTTGCAAACATTAATTGAATTGATCTCACTAACTTTTTTGCAGAGAACGTTGTTTAAGCAAGAATTTAATTTTGCAGCTAAGACCCTAATATGTGGTTCAAACAGCATCGTTGTTTGATCTCCTAGCACTTCGTGAACTTCTAATTCGCCCGTAACAAATTCATCCCAACCCAATTGGATAGTTTTGATCGACATGTTCGGGATTATCAGGTGCGCGAAACAGAATAACCTTACCTCCTTCATAAACGGTAGGAGTATGATGTCAACAAGGCTTCGATGCCCGCTTCGTAAACGCGCGATCGCCTTAGAGGATAAGGCACAGCCTGGCTTTGCTTGTTATAGGTTAGGACTTCAAACTTATCTTTGGTCTTTTTATATAGCTGTTGACCCATTTCAGCAGCAAAAGATATTTTGTCCTTAAGTTTAAGCTGGGGATTTGTCACTATGCCAAATAAATTGTTCACCCCTCGCAAGGCGAAATTATGTTTGATATAGCGATCAAATAAAGTGGCTGATGAGCTATGGTTGTTCTCTGGTTCTGAGTGACTATCGGGTTTAGTTAAAATAGGACGAGCAGTAGAATCAATCAAGCCGAGAAATCCGATCTCAAAACCTTGTGCAACAAGTCTTTGCGCCATTTCAAATGCCACTGTTCCCCCCGTACACAGACCTGCTAACCAATAAGGTCCTTGGGGTTGAATCGTACGGATCTCATTGATATAAGCCTCTGCCATTTCGCTAATTCGCTTATGAGGCGATCGCTGATCGTCCATTCCCACCGCCCGAACTCCATAGACAGGCTGCTCTGGATCGAGATATTTTGCTAAAAGTTTGTAAGCTAACATTCCTGTTCCTACGGCATTAATTAGGAAAAGAGGTGGCTTGGAACCAGTAGTTCTAATGGGAAATAGCAAGGAGTAGGAGTTCGATCCTGATGTTGCTTCTTGAGACAGCACCTCCGCGACACCTTCAATGGTGGGAGTTCCTAAAAAAGTTCCCAAGGAAATATTTCGCTCAAAGGTTGCTTCAATTTGAGTTAGCAGACTCACCGCCATCAGAGAATGACCACCCAAATCAAAGAAATTTGCGGTTACACTAATAGCGTCTTTGCTTAAAACATCCTGCCAAATTTTTACGAGCTTTTGCTCTAGCTCACTTCGAGGAGCGACGATTTCCTCTAAATTCTGTATAGTTTGCTCTGGCAAAGGCAAAGCACGACGATCTATCTTGCCATTAGCGGTCAAAGGAAACGTTTCGAGCTGTACAAAGGACGACGGAATCATGTAATCAGGGAGCTTTTGTTTAAGACTTTCCCTTAAGTTGGCAACGGTAACCTTAGTATCTGGTTGGCTAACAAAATATGCCACTAAACGTTTATTACCTGGGGTATCTTCCCTGACAATGACCGCGTTTTGCCGTACTTCTGAATGTTGAGCTAAGACCGCTTCGATTTCTCCTAATTCAATGCGAAAACCACGAATTTTCACCTGATTGTCGCTTCTACCTAAATACTCGATTTCGCCGTCAGGGGAATAACGTCCTAAATCCCCCGTTTTATAGAGTTTTTCAACAGCATTAAAAGGACTAGGGATAAATCTTTCCTGGGTTAGTTCGGGACGATTTAGATATCCACGAGCCAAACCCGATCCGCCAACGTACATCTCGCCAATAGTGCCGATGGGTGCTGGCTGTAGATATGGATCTAATAAATAAAGTTTTAGGTCGGGAATCGGACAACCGATTACGCTGCTCTGGCGCTCGGTATCAGCGATGGTAATTGGACGATAAGTAACGTGTACTGTGGTTTCAGTAATGCCGTACATATTAACTAACTGTGGTTGGCGATCGCCATGTCGTTCAAACCAAGGTTTTAAACTTTGTATTTCTAGAGCTTCGCCGCCAAAAATAACCCAACGCAGATTTAACTGTGAATTTAAATTCTGGCGTTCGTCTATCTGGATTAATTGGGCAAAAGCCGACGGGGTTTGGTTTAATACTGTAACTCCTTCGTCAATTAGTAGCTGATAAAAGCGATCGGGAGATCTGCTAGTTATATAGGAAACTACTACCAGTTTTCCACCATATAGCAATGCACCCCAAAATTCCCATACAGAGAAGTCAAAGGCATAGGAGTGAAACATCGTCCAGACATCAGTACTTTCAAAATTGTACCAAGGCTGGGTAGCAGCAAATAATCGACAGACATTGTGATGCTCGATTAAAACCCCTTTGGGCTTACCTGTAGTTCCAGAAGTGTAAATAACATAAGCTAAATTACCAGGCTTGACGTTATTTACAGGATTGGCGGTACTATTTGCAGCGATGGTTTGCCAATCTCGATCCAAACAAACTATTTGCGCCTGATTTTCTGGCAAGTCGGCTATATGCTTCTCGTTGGTTAACAATACTCCAATTTTAGAATCCGCAATCGAATAGGCAATGCGATCGCTCGGATAGGATGGATCTAGTGGTACATAAGCACCGCCTGCCTTGAGAATGCCCATTAAACCGATCGCCGTGTAAAGCGATCGCTCTACGCAGATACCAACAAGTGTCTCAGGAACTATGCCCAAAGAATGCAAATAATGTGCTAGTTGATTAGCTTGCTCGTTTAGCTCACGATAGGTTAACTGTTGGTCTTCAAACACTACGGCAACAGCATCGGGGGTTTGGGTTACCTGTTCCTCGAATAACTGATGCAGACATTTATCCTGAGAAAAATCAACCTCAGACTTATTCCACTCATAGAGTAGTTTGTGCAGTTCATCTTGGGGTAAGAGAGATTGATAAGCCAGAGGTTTTTGAGGTTCGGCAACTAAATTCTGTAATAGAGTCTCGAACTGATTGCCCATTCTGGCAATAGTAGCAGCATCAAATACTTCAGGATTGTATCGCCAGCAAAACCCTTTGCCTTGGTCTGGAACGATCAGAGTCAGATCCCGTCCTGCCATAGATGCTGTAGGATTATTAGCTAAGTTACTTAAGTCTGCTATCCGTTCGATAACGACGGGAAACAATTGCCCGTTATGTATTCCTGGTACTATGTCCAAAGCTGGATAGCGAGTAACTAGATCTAAAGCATAACTCTGGTGTTGTTTGGCAGACTCAATTTGCCCTCGAACAATTTCAACTATTTCCGCTAAATTTTGTGCCAAATCGATCTCAATTCGACAAGGAAGGCGATCGGCATACAAACCATCAAGATGGCAATCTGATCTGCTTTAGTTCAGCATCAGCAAATCCGATGTCAAAACTCACCGTGCCGCTGATTCGAGCCAGATAACAGACAAAAGCAGTAAATAAAATGTCTGCCTGTTTTACACCAGGAAAAGATTCTTGGAGTAAGCCAATTAGCTCATCGGCAATTGGCAGCATGAGTTCGACGAACCCCTTTTTTTGCCCCGCTGTTTGCATAGCATAAGGAATTGTCAATGGTTGCAAATCGGCGATTCTTTCTGCCCAGAACTTTTCGTACTCAGCAATTGGCGTGCTTGGATTATCGATCAATTCAATAGATTTAGACATTTTAATATTTACTCTAATTGTGGTGAATTTCAGCCAAACAAGAATTTAGTTTTGCCGCCAGAGTGCGAATGTGGGGTTCAAAAAGAAGTGTTGTTTGATCTGCTGGTATTTCATAAACCTCTATTTCGCCCCTGACAAATTCATCCCAGCCCAATTGATAGTTGTGATCGACATGTTCGGGATTATCGCTGGCGCGAATCAGGATAACTTTTCCTCCCTGATATACTTGGGGAGTGAAATACGATAAAGCTTCTTCCCCAGCATCAAAGACGCGCGATCGCCGAGCTTCATAAGGCAATTTTCCCTGATTGTTGTTATTTTTATAAGCAAGTGTTTCTAATTTGGATTCAATTTTTTTAGCTATCTGTTGAATCATGTCAACAGTAAAAAATAATTTGTCCCCAAGCTTGATTCGAGGATTTGTTAGAACGCCAAATAAGTTATTTAATCCTCTAAGAGCAAAATTGTGTTTAATATATCGCTCAAAAAATGTGGTTGAAGGCGAAGTGTTATTAGCTGATTCAGTAGATGTTTCGTTGAGATTATCGGACATAATCGGACGGGCAGTAGAATCAATCAAACCCAAGAATGCTACTTCCTGATTTTGTGAACTAAGTTGACATGCCATTTCATAAGCCACCGTCCCCCCTGTACAGACACCAGCAATAAAATAGGGTCCCTCGCTTTGAATTGAACGTATCTCTTTGATATAAGCTTCTGCCATTTGCTCGATTCTGTTGTGAGGAAGACGATGATCATCCATTCCCACCGCACGAATTCCATAGACAGGTCGCTCTAGATCTAGATATTTTGCTAAAAGTTTGTAAGCTAACATCCCTGTCCCCATGGCATTGATTAAGAACAGAGGAGGCTTGGAACCAGTAGCTCTAATTTCAAAGATTAAAGATGTCAGGATGTAGAAGATGTTTCTTGAGCTATGGCATCAGCTAATTCTTCAATTGTAGGTATCGTCAGGAAAGTTGCTAAAGGGATATTTTTCTCAAACGTCTTTTCAATTTGAGTCAGCAGACTTACGGCAAGTAAAGAGTGACCTCCTAAGTCAAAGAAATTATCTTTTACCCCAATCGGGCTGACTTTCAATACTTCTTGCCAAATTTCTGCGAGCTTTTTCTCTTTGTAATTTCGAGGAGCAACAAAAGTTTTATCTATGTCACTTCGATTAAAATCGGGTGCTGGTAATGCCCTACGGTCGATTTTTCCGCCAGGTGTTATCGGTAAGCAAGCTAATTTTACATGGGCAGCAGGAACCATGTAGCTGGGCAATCGTTTTTTGAGAAAAGAGCGTAATTTACTGCTAGAAAAATCTGGTTGCTGGGCTACAAAATATGCCACCAGTTGTTTGTTCCCTGAAGTATCTTCTCTGGCAATTACTGCTGTTTCTTGAATATCAGGATGTTGGGCAATCACTGTTTCAATTTCGCCCAATTCAATCCGAAAGCCTCTTATTTTTACCTGCTTGTCGATGCGACCGATATATTCAATATTACCGTCGGGCAAATAACGAACTAAGTCTCCCGTTTTATAAAGACGTGCTGCTGGATCTTGACTTAAAAAATTAGGAATAAATTTTTCTGTGGTTAGGTCAGGACGATTAAGGTATCCTCTAGCTAAACTATCGCCCCCGAGATGAAGTTCCCCTGGTACTCCAATGGGAACGGGTTGACAATAGCGATCGAGAATATAAGCCTGGAGATGGGCAAAAGGACGACCAATCGGTACTTCACCCACAATTGAGTCAGGATTAGCTGGAATTCGATAGAATGTTGCGCTAACTGTAGTTTCTGTTGGTCCATAAGAATTAATCAGCGTTAGGCGATCGCTTTGACCAGATCTCGCAACATATTCTTGCCAGGATTTGACTGCTTCTGGCAATACCTTTTCTCCTCCGACAATCACTAATTGTAAAGAATTGGGTAAACTGACCTCGGTGTTAGATAACTCGCCTACGAAGCTATGCCAGTAAGCAGTGGGAAGATTTAATACCGTTAGCCGCAACTCTTGGCAGGCTTGGAAAAATGTCTTGGTGTTAGCAAGCATTTCATTGGTGCGCAATACCAGAGTACTGCCTGCTAGCAAGGAAGTAAAAATTTCCTCCACCGCAATATCAAAGTTAATCGAAGCAAATTGAAGAGCGCGATCGCTTGCCACAATTCCATATCCTGATTCTCCCTGTGCCGTTTGGGCAAAGCGACTTAAGGCATGATGAGAAATCATTACTCCTTTGGGCTTGCCTGTAGAACCAGAAGTATAAATTACATATGCCAGATTTTCCCCTGTATTGGTAATGGTCGGGTTTTTCTGACTATGGGCAGCAATTTTTTTCCAGTCTGAGTCCAGATAAACTAACTGAGCCTGATGTTCTGGTAATAGAGATGCCAAACTGCTTTGAGTCAGTAAAACTGATATGTTTGCATCTGACATCATGTATGCTAGGCGATCGGGCGGATAAGCTGGATCGAGTGGGACATAAGCACCTCCAGCTTTGAGAATGCCCAGTAGCCCAACTAGCATTTGCAGAGAACGCTCAACACAAAAACCGACCAGCACATCTGAACCAACACCCAAATCATGTAGGTAATGAGCTAGTTGATTAGCCTGATTATTTAGTTCACTGATAGGTTAACTGTTGCCCTTGATACTCGACAGCGATAGCATCGGGAGTTTGCTCTGCCTGCTTTTCAAATAGCTGTTGAATGCATCGAATCCTCAGAGGTATGACTAGCGTGATTGCTGATTCCACTCCCAGAGTATTTGATGACGCTCTTCCTTGGGTAGCAGATGATTGTTTAGCTAAGAGATTGCTGAGGATTAGTTCAACTATGCTCTGCAATAGAGTCATAAGTTGATTCCACATTCGATGAGACACTCTCACTATTTAAGACCTTAGAGTCATATTGCCAGCTACAAGTTTTACCGTCATCTAGAACAGTGAGAGTAAGATCGTGTCCAAAGGTTTGATTGTTCTGAGAATCTTCTAAATTTGAGAGCCGATTGATGGCTACAGGCAATACCAGCTCATCATCTAACCCTGGAAGTGAATTGGAAATTTTGTCTCTAGCAATAATATTGAGAACAGAATTTTTATGTTGCTTGGCAAATTCAATCTGTTTTTGCACAACATTTAATATGGTTGCAAAATTTTGCTTTAAGTCAATCTCAATGCGACAAGGTATATGAAATTCCCTCTACTCCTTCCAAATTAGCTACTTCATGAGCCAGATTGGTATCAGCAAATCCAATATCAAAACTGGCATCTTCGTTCATTCGAGCCATATAACTTACATAGGCTACTAGCAGAATATCTGCTCCTTGCCAGTCAGGAAAAAACTTACGCAGATTAGACATCAGCTCATCAGGAACCGACATTACGAGTTCTTTAAACTCTTGTTGAGCGGGTGAGATTGTTTGTTTTGCATAAGGAATTGTCAGTGGCTGTAAATTTTCCAGCCTTTCCACCCAGAATTCTTCTTGCTCTATAACTGAAGTGGTTGAGTTATTAGTTGTTTGAATAGATTTAGACATTGATTGATTCTCGCTTTCAATAGGATTCTGTCTGGGATCAAGAGATTTACTTTAAGGCAGTTAGCTCTTGCTTCAGATGGTCAGCCAATCTCAGAGCGAAAGCTACAATCATAAACGTGGAATTTGCCTGCCCAGAAGTGACGAAAGTAGAACTACTGGCAACAAATAGATCGTCGAATCCATGAACGTTCAGATTTACGTCTACAACTCCTTTACTAGGATGTTCTGACATTCGAGTAGTACCAACTTGATGGAATCCATCCCCAGCCTGAGACCAAACAGTTGCTTCAAGATCATCACTCAGATACTCTAGATAACCACAATCATGTTTTCGTAAGTGTCGATCCCAAAGGTGATGAGCTTTGACGACGCTCTCAATATCCTGATCGGTAAAGCGCAGGTCGATGTTCAAGCGGCGCATTCCCAATGCATCCTGCTCATCCGATAAACTAACCCTGCTCTCTGGATTTGGTACCTGTTCACTGTGATAGTGCAGGGGATATTCGTTAGCCGCACTATAAACGAACAATGCTGGAATCTTTCTTTTGGCAACGAATCTGCCATAGCCAAAGCTAGGAATAAAAGACAGGATCTGACCAACATCCTTAAAGATATTGATGATGTGAGGATAATAAATTCCTTTGTCCTTGCCGATCGCTGCTCTTCTAATGGCTGTAGAAGCACCAAGACGAGTTTTCAATATGGGCAGGTTTAAAGCTATGTAAGCCGAAGATAAAATGCCGTTTTGATGGGCAAAATCGCCAAACTCTGGTGCGCCAAGCCAGCCTACGGTATTGGAAAGCTGATGTTGGTCTAAATACCCTGGTGCAAAGGAAAAACGTCGCCGTAAATAGGTACCATCGGTATCTCGGTCAAAGCCGAAAATAGTCTCTTTTGGCGGAGTAGTAAACTTAACTTTGGCAATATCTCCTGATAAATGACCCATGTAGAACTTTCCTAGCAACTCACTATGGTTGCCGATTCCTCCAGGATGATAGCGATCTGACGCCATGAGTAGGCGAGTATTATTTAATGCTCCCCCTGCGAGGATATATTTTTGACATTTAATCTCGATCTGCTTCCCACCAAGGGTTTTTGCCAGAATAAATTTAACCTTTTCGCCTTGTTCATTGGTAGCAATTTCCGTACAGGTCAAGCCAGAGAATAAGCTTGATGCTTTCAGATCGTTTTAACTGGTCGAGATATTCCTTGCCAAAGTTTGTTGGTAAAGACCATCGCTCTAAAGTCGAGGTAAGTACATCTTCGTCGGGTAAGCCTGGGACGATAGACTTCTGCTTAATATGGTCGAGGTTATTAAGATCAAATTCGGCTTTACCGCACAAAAAGTAATCGCTCGCTCGCTGAAAATAAACCTCTAGCTCTGCATAAGTTACTGGCCAATCAGCATGAGCAATATGATTGCGTTGGGCAAAATCCACAGGATCGTAGGGTACACAACGACCACCCCAAATTGTTGAGGTGCCACCTACTTGTCGCCGAGTACATTCCGACATGGGTGCATGAAATTCCAGGTTGACGTGACTAGCATCTCCTAAGTTTTGAATTGCTCGATCAAAATCTAAGCGACCGCTTTCGATTAGAGCAATGTCAAAACCTGCTTTAGCTAATTCCAAAGCCAAGACTATTCCCGCAGGACCAGCACCAATCACCGCAATGTCCGAATTAATGATGCTTCCATCTTGAATTGTTTCAGCATTAATCAGCATAAATCTACCCAGGGAATTTCATAATGTGGAACTGTTTCGCCGCAGAGATGGCATATAGGTGGCAAAGAGCTAAAAATTAAGGTCAACAAGAAGTATTTAGTTACTTGACTAAAATTTCTTGCTTTACTTCTTTTTGCTTGATTTCCTTGGTTTGGGAATCGAAGAAGAGTCTGATCACCTCAATATTTTTCTCGACATCACGACGGGAATAACTAGGATAGGTAGGCAGGTAGATCAATCCATTAGCAACGGCACTAACATTAGGACAGTCACGATAGTACTCCTGGAATGTAGGTAGCTCGGTATTGTTGATAAAGTGACCTAAGGCGATATCTCGTCCTTGCTCAAACATAAACAAGCGTAATGCCTCACGGTCGGGACATTGAAGGGGATACCAAAGGTAGGTAATAGACTTGTCATCTCGCAGCGGTGGCAGAATTAACCCCTCAATATCTTTTAGTCCCTCATGATACATCCGACCATATTCAATTCTCTTGTCAATGTTGGCATCAACTTCTTTGAGTTGAGACATACCGATGCGAGCCTGGAATGATGTGTAATATGATTTGTACACTGCTGGTAATTCTGACGCGGCTTCACTTTCCTGGGGTTTTCGACGAGTAGTGTCCTCGATCGCTTCAACCTTTTTCAAAGTTCCATAGCGGAGAATTGGATAAATCAAGGGGAATAGAACTGGGGAAGTCGCAATATCGTGTTTTAAGCCTGATTTTAATTTGGTAAATACCAAAGGAAGAGGGGAAGTATTAAAATCTTTGGATTCCGTCTGGATTAGTTCCCTTACGTCGTCTCGTTCAGTAACTACTACTCCTCCGCGCCAGGTAGGTAGGTTTTTGTGCATCTCCAGACTAAAGATACCCACATCACCAATAGTTCCTACAGGTTTTCCCTGCTCTTCTACACCGAAAGACTGAGCGCAGTCTTCAATCATCGGGATATTGGCGCGATCGCAAATTTCTTTAATTCGATGCGCCTCAGCAGCAACTCCATGTAAATGGGTGATTAAAACTGCGCCAGTATTCTCATTAATTAACTGCTCAACTTCTGTGGCGGAAATATTGCAGGTTGAGCGATCGAGATCGGCAAACACAGGACGACCCCCCGCAAAAATCACCATATTGATTACATCGGCAATGGTGTAGGGAGAAAGAATTACTTCTTGTCCAGGCTTAATCAAGGCTTTAACCGCAAAGTAAATGCCGACTCGACATTGAGAAACACAGACAGCATAACGAGAGTTGAACCTCACCCGCAGTTCATGTTCAAAACGTTCAATATCTTGCTTACTTTTAATAAATCGTCCAGCCAAGGCATAGCCTAAGAACTGAGTGTAACTATTAAAATCGGTGTAAAGACGGTTTCTGGGGCTGGGGCTTAAATTTAACATAATATATTTTGTGTTTTTGGTTATTATTGCTTTTGTAGTTTTAAGGTAAGGTTGAGCGCAACCGTAGATTTATGAAAATCGGGCGGTCGCTTTAGCTCATCAAAGTCTTGAGTTTGCTAGTTGTCCAACTGACAAATTTGGGACGATGATGGGGAGCATATAGCCAGGAAATTGCTGGTTTTGCCAGAGGCAAAGGCATTAGACCCACCCAAATAAACCAGAGGCTATAAAAGATCCGTTTGGGAAGATTAAATTCCGAGTATTTCCACAGACTTCTAATTCCCTGATAGATTAACTGAACAGGGCGATCGCTTTGTACAGGATGAGTCTGAGCATTTAACCTCAAAGAGATAATCCTTGACCACAGACGACCAATGGAACGCTGCTCCAGATCGGAAGGAATTTTATAGCCTAGCTCCTGTGCTTTCTGGGTTAGCAAAGCAAAATTTTGCAGATCGTGACGGACAAACCGTTTAAAGCGATCGCCTGTCACCGTAGCTAATGCCCACTGGTTGTTATCGTGAACGCGGTAGACGCCTAAAGGCTGTTCGATCGCTGCGACATCTCCGTAAAATGGCACCTGAAAGGACAAGTAATCATCAGCGGTGAGCTTATACTGCTCGGGAATAGGAAATAAATTAGCTAGAGCCTGACGACTTAAAGCATTACCACTGGTAGGGGTGCTGTTATAACATCCTGTTTCTAATAAGGTTTTCCAAACCTTACCGCGACATAAAGGCGCTGTACCTTGGGGTGATGAATAGCCCAAAGATTTGCCAACACCGTCTACGACGTTTAAGCGGTAATGCACCTTTGCCAAATCTGGCTGCCAAATATTGACAATTTCTGCTACGGCTTGAGGATAGAGAAAATCATCAGAATCAAGAAAGATAATTATCTCACCTTGACTACGGGCAAAACCGCTATTAAACGCTGCTGCCTGTTTACCGTTAGGCTGTAAGACCGCTATAATGCGATCGCCATATTCGGCAATAATTTGACGGGAGTTATCTGTCGAACCATCATCAACGACAATTACCTCAATTTGGTCGTAGGTTTGATTTAAAGCACTGTCTATCGCCTCGGCTAAAAAGCGATCGTAGTTATAGTTATTAATAATAATGCTGACTAATATTTTAGATTTCATAACCACTAATTACTGTTTAAATTAAAATGATTGGTATATTTAAGACGAGCAAAATTTTAGTTAATTGTTTCTAATAACTCTCTGACTTTTTGCCCAGCAACTTGCCAATTTAAACGAGATTCATAAGCAGCAAAAGAAGCAAAAGCTAGCTGTTTGTACCTGGAGTAATCTGAAAATAGATAATGTATATAGTCGCAGTATTCAGAAACGTCACTATTCAATTCAAATAGCTTGCCATTTTGATGGTTCTTGAATAATAGAAGGAATACCTCCAACTTTGGTTGATAAACAAGGAACTCCTAAAGAATTAGCTTCAGGAAACACCATTGGTGTACAGTCGGCTAAAGATGGCAAAATTAAAAAGTGAGATTCTATAATTAGACGATTAAGACGTTCCTTGCCTTCGGGAGCAGATTTTTTAATAAAGCCTAAAGATTTAACAAATTTAGGAATCGGCTCATTGATTAAGGGTTGACAACCGACAACGGTTAATTCTGTCGGTAAACCAATCTGATTTAACCGTTTGGCTACAGCATATGCAATATCACCACCCTTCCTGTGCCAATCCACGCCCATAAACAACAACTTACAGCTATCACAGGGTCTTGCTTCGATAGCATCTTTAATCTCAGTGAAGTTGAAGCCAACCTCGTATTGCTGGCACAAAGGGAACAACCTTGACCTTAGCAGGGTGACAGCTCGATAAGATTCTCCAACTGCCGATTTAAGCCCAGTCCGAAGAATAAGTGCTAACTGGCAGTTTTCTCAATGCCAAGCTTTTCCATCTGATGCCAATGTTCGACTATTTCTGGGATGAAGATTGCTGTAATTCCCAGGATAAAAATCAGCAATGCCCTGCAAACGTTGCATCTGCCCAAAAAGCGATTGGCATATTTATTTTTTAGATAGGCTATTGGATTCACCGTGGGCACTAAAGAAATTTGATCCTGATGATTGATTAGTCTCTTCTCAATTTGACGAGCATAGTTTTTTAATGTTTGTGGGCTTGGATCTTTTTCATAATTTTTTGCTCCCAGTTGATAATAATTTCGCTTTAGTTTACGCATTACTCTCTGAGGTAAAGGATCTTCTAAAGGTCCTGATATAGTTAGGCTTAACTGATTGCGATTCGAATGCGTTGGAGCAATATAATATCCAGTTCCTGACCATTCATCAGAGCCAGTTAATTGCCTGGAATCATAGGTAGTTACATAAGCTAATTTCATCTGCTTGATCTGCGCGTGTTAAATTAAATTTAAAAATGCTTCTGAATTAGACTGTGTTGTGATGAAAAATATTCGAGTAATTTAAAGTACTAAGTTATAAGTTATAAATAGTTACGCTTTATTTAGTTAATGGTAGCTTTTGCACTAATTTGAACCACATTGATAAAATAATAGTCTTAAGAAAAAATAAAACCGTAGTTTGATCGATACGCCATCGTATAACCTCAAAAGCTAATTTGAAAATTTGATTGGTACTTTTTTATCCCCAAAAAACCGTGACATAGTAACTTTTAGCAAGTGATCCAATTTGATAGAAGAGAAACAGGGCTGTTTATTTGCCTGCACAAGCTAAAGTTTAAATATCGATTAAGCTCAGCAAAAAAATTGATTTGATTTTGTATAGCTTTATTGTCTTTTTGACCAAACCAGAGATTATTACCATGAAGATGATAATACTTAGTTAAAGTTTTATCTGTAGAGTAGGTTTTGCCCAAAAGAGATGCTGCCTTAAGAAAAGAAAATATCGGCTGAGATTTATTCCTTCTTCAACAACATGGGAAATACTTTGTTGGCTAAAGTTTAGACATTGATAAAGAACTTGTGGGAATACGAAGATAAGGAATAAAGCGTATTTGTTGGCAAACTGATAGACCTGCTCGAGAGTCAGCTATCTTGGTTTAAATCTCCATTAAAAAATTTGGTTTGATCATTTAATTGGGCAAGGATTTCCATTCGCTAGGAGCAAATAAAAGTTGTTCTACAACATTGATTTTTATCGGTGTTTGATCTCGATTTATTACTTCAAAAAAGTTTGATAGCAAAATATCAGAAGTCGTTAAGGTTGCCTGGGTAAATATTCGTACTATTTCTGCTACTTTGTGAGGATAAAAAACATCGTCAGAATCAAGAAAACAGATAATATCACCCTTGCTTGCTGCTACTCCTGCATTGATTGACGAAGCCTGACCTCCATTGGTTTTTTTAACGAAAATCACTTGCTCGCCGTAGCTATTAATAATATCCAGTGAGTTATCTGTTGAGCCATCATCAACCACAATCACCTCAACCAGAGGATAAGTTTGGCTAATTGCACTATCAATTGCTTCTGAAATGAAGTTGGCGTAGTTAAAATTATTAATGACAACACTGACCAGTGGCTGATAAGACATTTAGATTCCTCCAATTACAACATCTTGATAACTACCGAACTGCAAAATATTTCCTTGTTCTAGGCGATAGATGCGATCGCAATGTTCAATAGTACTGAGGCGATGAGCAATAATAATGATTGTTTTGCTGCCAGAGAGCGCCTTAGTAGCATCTGTAATCAAATTCTCCGTTTCGTTATCTAAAGCAGCAGTTGCTTCATCAAACACTAAAATTTCCTTTTCGTGATAGAGAGCGCGAGCGATTCCGACCCGTTGACGCTGACCTCCAGACAGCAAAACTCCTCTTTCTCCGACAACGGTATTTAGACCCATTGGTAACCTAGCTACTACTTCACTCAATTGAGCTGCTTCCACTGCCTCTTGCAAACGTTGATGATCTATTTGATTATCTGGCACACCAAAAGCAATATTTCTTTCTAGAGTGTCGTCAATCAAAAATATAGATTGAGGAACGTAGCCAATTAAATTTTGCCAAGCTCTTATATTTGAGTAGATAGAGATACCATCAACTGTGATGTCACCGCCTTGGGGTAGAAGTAAGCCCATTAGAACATCTACCAAGGTGGTTTTTCCCGAACCCGATTTGCCAATTAAGCCAATAGATTGCCCCTTGTCAATAGTTAAACTAATGTCGTCTAGAGCATTGGTATCAGTGCTAGGATACTTGTAAATCAGATTTTTAACGGCAATTTTGTCCTGAAAAGTAATTTTCTTGCTCTGGTGCTGATCCTGATGATTCTGAAGTTCAGCATCGTCTTTTTGCTCTTTTAGTTTTTCTACTTCTTTTAACTCAGCAAATAGTAAATCCAAAGAGTGAGAATTGTAGCGAATAACGTTAATACAGGAAATCGTGTTGCCAGTGGCGGGTAACAGACGAATAGAAGCGATCGCAAAGATACCAAAAATCGAACTAATATTTTGGCTATTTTCCTGATTAAAAGTTACAAACAAAAAAGCAAAAATAATTAGAAAACTGATAATTACAGCTTCAACTATATAGCGTGGTAAATTAGCATATCCTGATGCCAAACCCATGTTTTTTGCATATTTCCAGGCAGCATCAGACATCTGGCGTTCAAAATAAGGTTCGCAGCCAATTATTCTAGTTTCTTTCAATCCCCCTAAACTATGATTAAGGATGCGAATCATCTCTGTAGAAGCATCATAACCATTCTTTCCCCAATTGGTAAGTTTAGTTTTTAAGGGATTTAACACGGCAACAGCAACTAATAAAACTATAGCAATTCCGATTGAAGCTGCTGCATTGGTCCAAACTAAAAGAATTACTAAAGCCACAATTACCACGGCGTTAGATATAGCGGTAAGCAAAGATAAAACTAGCCCAATACAAAACCGATCTGTCGATGTGATTACGTTTTGAATTAAATTGGCTGAGTTCTTAGTTAGATGCAGAGTATAAGGTGCAGCTATATAAGATTTCATTAGCTTGTAGGCTAAATCTCCCTTCAAACTATGAGCAAATTCGGCAACAGATTTTTGAGTAATAAACGACAAAGCAGCCTTAATATAAAAAGCAATAACCGTTAATATGCCAAAGTAAAATATAAATTGTTGCGAAGAATTAAAGGAAAACTTGTCATATAAACTTTGTAGCCAATCACTATTTTTTATGAAGTCTGGCTGAGTTACCATCGCTGCAAAAGGTCCAACTAAACCAACTCCGACCATTTCCAAGAAAGAACTGATAATAAATAAGCAGCTCATTATCAATAAAGATTGATGTTTCCCTTCAGTAACATATAAAAATTTAGCTGTAAACTTATTCATAGTTATAAAAAAAGCTGTCGAACTACTTTAGGCTTTGTTTTTATTTAAACTATTTTTTGACTTTAACTACCTGCTAAAAGGCTGAGTCAAAAATTAATATTTTCAATAAAGAGCTTAATTTAATACCTAATTTAATACATATATTTCAGTTATAGCCTTAATAGTTTGCTTCGGCAAAGTTTCACTTGATATATTTATTGAAGTTTGACAAATATCATGGCTCAACTAAATAAAATCAGCCCCAATCGTTAGACGATTGGGGCTATAAAATACATCCAAATTTTGCTGACAAATTAAAACTTAGAAGAACAATGGTTGGAAAGCATCGGTAATAGTAGATATCTGACCATTATTTTCAACAACTATATCTAATAAGTTATCTCCAGAAGGATTAAAACTGGGGAATATACCAGTAATCCACTGATCAGAAACTGAAGTAACTATAGCCACTTCATTGCCAATGGTTACAGTTGTATCTGTCAACGGAGAGAAGTTAACGCCACCAATAATGAATTGACCACCACCTGAAGCAGGAGCTCTCGAAGAGGAGATATCGTAAGCAGTCATCGCAGTCAAAAAATCGTCGACAGGAGTTGCCACTTTAATTGAATTTTCATATGGATCGATACTGATAATTGCACCACCAGGCCCAGTTAATACATCTAATCCATCAGCTGCAAAAATTCCGTTACCAGCTTCGGTTTCAAGAGAACCAATATTCAATACTTTTGTTCCGTCTTCTGAAAGTTTGACATTGTATAAAGTACTATTAAATTGTTGTGCCAACAAGTTACCTCGCAACTGACCACTAAAGGTAGTGGCACGATATTCAATAATGCCATTAGTTGATGCAGCAAACTCAGTAATAGGAGCAGTATAGTATTCGTTGCTGGACTCGGAGGGAGAATAATACGTATTTTGGCGATCATCTACCCTACCACGATTACGGTTGGGACTACCGTAATAGCTACCTTCTTGCACGATATTTAACTCGTCAGGCACGTTTAAAGTAAAGGGTTCTTGAGTATTGGCACTCGTGGAAACATCCCCAAATCCTTGATTAGCACCATTTTCTGTCGCATAAATAATTCCTTTGGTAGTGTGTACTAAATCAAAAGAATTTCTGAACCCGCTGGCATAAACTGAGACATCAACTCCATCAGCTACATTGACGATTCCGCCAAATCCCTGACTTTTTTCTGGGTTTAGTAAAGCTAAGCCTTCTGGGGCAATCCAATTATTTGGTAACTGATATTGAATGTTTCCGTTGAAATTAGGCTTGGTGATTTCAGCCTTCAAAATAGCTGCCGTAAAAGGTGATTCATCAATACCTCCGAGTGCATTATTAGCAATTCCAGCATTAGTATTACTACCAACGGTAATCAACAAGTCTCCCTTGTGATCAAACAGCAATCCATTTACACCATGATCGTGATTAGAAACACCGATGTTGGTTATTAAAGGGTTTATTTGAGAAAAGCCTAGTCCCTCCAAAACCGAAACCTGTCCACTATAAGGAGAAAACTCAGTAAGTATATCAAAACCACCACCATTGTTGGCATAAAATTGATTGTGAGAAACATATATTCTAGGTTGGCCGACATAGTCATTCTCAAAGGGATTAAAAGCAATACCTGTAATATTGTTATTAGATAATCCAGCTATCGTAGTAATAGATTGCTCGTTAATAACATTGTAATTATCATCAAAGGTGTAAGCTTGTATTTTCCCTGAATACGAGCCTACATACAACCGACCATCAGGACCCCAAGCACCAACGGTAGGAAATGCTGTGCTTGCCACTACCTTCTTATCAAATTTGACTTCAACTAAATCGTTATCGGCAATGCTCACTAAAACTGACGGTACGCTTAAATTGCTGTAGGCTGAATCGGCAGTAGCAATTGTGTGTTTAATAGTTGAGGAGTGAAAACTCTCCCCTAAAGCATCATCGATCGCCTTGACCGTGATCGTTTGCGGAGTACTCCAATTTTGAGGAGTAAATATTAGACTATTTTTATCAAGGCTAACTTGACCATCTAATTGAAAATTTAGCGTAACATTAGAAGTTGGCTGAGTATTTAACACTAATTGATAGTTATCAGTATTGCCATCTTCAAATACCAAAGTACCTTTACCGCTTTCTTTAATTAAGACTTGAGTGCCTTCTATAGGAATAATCTCAATGCCTGCAAGAGTTGCATCCTTTAAAACGGACTCAAAATTAAGATCGATTACGCCATCTCTCACAAATGCAAAATTAGGAATTTCAATAACTTTGGCAGTGTTATCACCAAGATTAAACGCATTTTTGGTTTTTTGAAAAATATCTAGATTATCAAAAGCTAAATCTTCCTCAAAAGAAACGTCAAACAATCTTTTTCCTACATCGCTAAAGTTTAATTCAGCAAGATAAAGATTAACTTGGTAATTGTTGTTAGCAACTGGAATAGCATAAGAGAAGTTATTGCCTGTACGCTGTGATTGATAAATAAAATCATCTACTGTGTTGGCGATTGAATTTGCAACAGGGCCGATAGCTTGTCCCCCAAGAAAATAAGTATCGGCTTGCCAAAGTTGACCTAAGGAATCGACGGCATCTTGGTTACTGCCTGAATTTATACGGATAACTCCATCTGATACAGAAGTTGATACTCCGATTTTAAAACTCC
>CAVRWR010000102.1:0-7138 GCA_963724445.1 uncultured cyanobacterium
CATCTTTACTAGGCACGAGCTGCCCCTATGTTTTTGTACTGGGATGTACTGAGGAATATTTTGCCCCAGGCGATCGCCGATGACCAGATCTTAGATTTTCACAGTCGCAAACAATTAGCCCAGCAAGGCTTAAATATTTCCACTGCCGTCGATCTGGCTTTAAAGGAAACCTGGAATTTTTACTGTCTGTTAAATGTGCCGAGCCAGCGGATTTCTTTTTCTTATCCTGAATTAATCGAGCAAAGTCCTACGATCCCCAGCCCCTATCTATCTCGTTTGGGATTAAAACCGAGTCCGTTAGCTAGCTTGCCCATCGCCAGTCTTGAAAGAGCGCGTCAGCTATATCTGCGTCAACCAAATCTACTGCAATCAACTAGTTCCCTGCTAATTCCTGAAATTACCCATGCCCTGAAGGTAGAAGCAAGTCGAGAAAGTGCGATCGCGCCAGACCAGTATGATGGTGTAATTAGCCTTAGTATCGATCTCGAAAGTAAAATATTTAGTGCTTCTCAGTTAACTCAGCTTGGGCAATGTCCGTTTAAATGGTTTAGTGCGCGGTTGCTCAAGCTTAAAGAATTACCTGAAGCGGAATCCGAACTTAGTGCGGCAATGCGGGGCAATCTTTATCATCGTTGTTTGGAATTATCTCTGACAAAGATCAAAACAGCCAATGACTTAGCCAAATTCAACCAGGAACAACTGGCACAAGCTTTTGCGATCGCCGAACAAGAATTACAGCTAACTGAGTTACCAGGGTGGAACGTTCAACGCCAAGACCATCTAAATTTACTCGCCCTTAACCTAGCTGCTGCCGAATTTCTTCCCTCAGCCAGAGAAGTTATCGCCACCGAAACCAAGTTCAATATGCAGTGGCATGGTTTAGCCATACGGGGACAGGTTGACAGAATTGACCGCACGGAGGCTGGTTTAGCCGTAATTGATTATAAAACTAGTGGCGTAACTCCCGCAGGAGTCAAAGACACGACAGGGAAAGCCAATCTGGATGTTCAGCTAGCAGTATATCAAGATGCGATCGCCCAGCTATATCCTGACGAAGCCATAGACACCGCCGCCTACTATTCCTTAACCAAACAAAAAACTATTAGCCGTCCCCAAAAAGACACCGCAGAACTTGCAGCATTTGCCGAACGGGTGAAAACTCACCTGATACAAGGACATTATCCCGTTGCTCCTGATGTCGATCGTCAAGCCTGTCGCTACTGCGATTATGATTTGGTATGTCGCCAGGGCGATCGCTTAAGCCGTAAGTAAGAGTAAACCTGTGAGATTAATAATTAGGCATTGCTGAATTGAAGTATGATTCAAAAGAAATGCGATGCCCGCGCATGACTAACGATGAGAATGTTCACAGGCATGATGAATCTTCAATTTAATTCTGACAAACAACGGGTCTTAATTGTTGAAGACGATCCGATGATGCAAATGGGATTGGAACAAGTTTTAGCAAAAAAATCTGAGTGGGAGATAGTAGGATTTAGTGATGACGGCTATTTAGCCATAGAAGATGCAATTAAGTTTCAGCCCGATTTAGCGATCGTCGATATTGGCTTACCTCGCCTTGATGGAATAGCCGTTACCCAAAAGATTAAAGAAATTTTGCCCCAAGTTCGAGTAGTAATACTCACTTCTCATACAGATCAAACCGAAGTAATTGCTGCTCTGGCTAGTGGTGCAGATGCTTACTGTATCAAAGGAGTCAAAGTAGATCGGTTATTAACAGCGATCGCCAGTTAAACTTAATCGATTCTCTTTTAGAAACTCATGGCAATAAAACACAGGGATTCGCGATCGAGCTTCAGCCACTGCAACTAAGTTATTTAGTCGCCGATCTGATTGCCGAATTAAAATCATTAATCAGCAAAAATCGAGCTACGATTACTAACCATATTACCGACGAGCTACCTCTAATTCAAGGCGATCCACATCAGCTGTGGCGAGTTTTCCAAAACTTGATTGCTAATGCTTTAAATCATAATCCTCCAGGAGTCAATTTAACTCTTACTGCTAAAGCGATCGAGGATAAAGGCGAGAAAAAATTTATCCGTTGCCAAATTCAAGATGACGGCGTTGGTATGAGTTCCCAAGAATCTCAACAGCTATTTGAACGTTACTTTCAGGGATACGGCAAGCGACGTAATGTAAGTTTAGGATTGGGATTATATCTTTGTCGTCAAATCATTAACGCTCATGGTGGAGAAATAGGCGTAATTAGTAATTTAGGTACGGGATCGACTTTTTGGTTTACCTTGCCAATGAAATAAAATATCGTTTTGATAGGAATTGGTAAAAAAATGGCGATGCTATTTTCAGGTGACAGATGGCGCCAATAATTAAAATTGGTAAATTTATCAAATCAACTGAACCTTTTCTGACACAATGATTCATTGCAGCAGTATTAGGATTTGATATCAGTAATTTCTATGTTCAGAAATATATTATTCCCCATCGAACTAACTAGAGAAGCCCGTGAAGCGATTCAGCTTACGGCAGATATGGTTAAGACTCACCAAAGTAAACTAACTATTCTGTCTGTAGTTGAAACTGACGACGGCGTAATGAGTTCCGAAGAACAGGTGGCAAAACTGCTTCAAGAAGCTAAAACATTTTTCGCCCAACAAGGAATTTCTGCCGAAACTATTGAAAGAGAAGGTATTCCCGCCTTTACTATCTGCGATGTTGCCGATGAAATAAACGCCGATCTAATTATTATGGGCTGTCGCGGTTTGGGTTTGATCGATGAAGAAGCTGCTGCCGATAGCGTCACTAACCGCGTGATCAATCTTTCTTCCTGCCCAGTATTAGTCACTACTTAATGTATTCGTTGTAGATATTTGTTGTAGATTGGCTTCATTTTAATCTACTTAGCTTGTGCTGCGCGATACTTTGCTGCTTTAGTTAATAGAGACTCAGCAAAGGCGATCGCATCTTCGGCGGAATGACCTCCTGTAATCTGTGCCAACTCTTCTGCCCTGGTTTTGTGATTGCTCAAAGGCTTAACCCTAACTACTGTCCGAATGTCGGCAATGCTGCTGCCGTTATTCTCTTTTGCCTTAGTCGCTTCTTCAATAATAGTTTTCTCGACTTTGAAATGTCCGTTAGCCATTGCTGCAATGATGGGTTGATGGGTGACACACAATACCTGATGCTGTTGACCAAGCTGATGGAGTTTTTCGGCGATCGCCTGAGCTACTTTTCCCGATACCCCTGCGTCAATTTCGTCGAAGATTAAGGTTCTAGAACTCTCTTCTGCACCTGTAAAGCAGGCTTTTAATGCTAAGAGAAAACGGCTCATTTCCCCCCCAGAAGCAATTACCGATAGAGGCTGGGTTGCTTCTCCTGCATTGGGACTAAAGTAAAATACTACCTTATCTGCACCCATCGTCGTCGGCGTGGAATCGATTAGACGACATTCAAACACCACCTTATCCATCGCCAGAGGTTTTAGTTCCTTAACAAGCTGCTTTTCCAATTTAGTAGCTGCTTTTTGCCTTAGTTGGGTTAACTTCGTCACATTCTTGAGATAAGCTGGGTTAAGGCTGCTTGGTATGACTCTTCTAACGCAGCAATCGATTGTCCATCACCAGTAATTAAAGCCAGTTCTGTCTGTAGCTGTTCGTAAAGGGCGATCGCATCTGACAAATCAGGTCCATACTTGCGACAGATGTTTTTTAATTGTCTAATTCGTGTTTCAATCTCTTCTAAACGTTCGGGATCGGCTTCTAAACCCTCGCTGTAGCTATTAATCTGCTGTCCTGCTTCCACAATCTGGGCTAGTCCTGACTGCACCATTTCTAAGATTGACCCTAACTCGGTGTCATATTCTGCCATCTCCATCAGGCAAGATTCTGCCTTACCCAACAAATCCGCCCCCGCTGGTGCATCGTCATATCCTTCATAGAGCATTTGATAAGCCTGATTACCCAACTGCTGTAGTTCCACTACGTGGGACAGGCGATCGCGCTCTTGTTCTAATTCATCTAATTCATTGACATCGGTTAATTCAGCCTCATTTAAATCTTTGAGCTGAAACTTAATTAAATCTTGTCGTTGCAGTAACTCTTGTTCCGATCGAATCCGCTTGTCTAAGGCTCTTTTCCCCTGCTGCATCACCTCATAAGCTTGAGCAACTTCATCCAACCGCTTATCTATCGCTTTACCACCGTAAGCATCTAATAAATGCCGCTGCTGTTCGGAAATTAATAAATTGACAGTTTGCCCCTGTGCCGTAATTTCCACCAAATGCGATCGCAACTCCGCCATCAGTTGACGATTAACCAAGACTCCGTTGACTCGACTGCGCGATCGCAAGTTAGTTTTCCCGACAACTATTTCCCGACTGCAAATCAGAGTATCTTCTTCTAAGGGATCGATTTCTTGTTCCTCTAACCACACGCTTAAACTGGAGCTAATTTGAAAAGTTGCTTCGATAGTAGAGCGATCGCTACCTGTGCGAATCATCCGACTGTTTGCCTTACCCCCCAACACCATATCAATCGCGTCGAGAATAATCGATTTTCCCGCCCCTGTCTCCCCAGTAAGTACGCTTAAACCATTGTCTAGATTAAGCTCTAGCAAATCAACCAGAGCAAAATTATTGATTTTCAGATTAACGAGCATCTATATCAAGTAAAGGTTAGCTGGAACTGTAATAATAAATAATTAGCATAATCACTATCAGCAGTTTAGCGAAAGCAACAGCAAATCATCAGTATTTTTTTATTAAGGTTTTGGCATATGGCGATCGCATCTAGCAATTTTTAGTATCTACCCCACATAATTCTCGTTTTCTGACCATTTCTCAGGATTATCAATAATGTACTGACGAATGTTATCCAATGCTTTGTCATTACGAATAATACGTTCATAGAATCTCGACTGCCAACGAAAATCATTATCACCATTTTTGCGACACCATCGCGTAACCGATGATTTATAGGCATGGATTATTGCCTGTAACGATCCTGGTTTTAATGGTGCAAATTTATTGGACACATCATTTTCTGGTAGACACGCGAAATTTCGCGTGTCTACATTATTGGGTCGATTAATCACGATAATTCCATGAACATGATTGGGCATAACAACATACGCATCAAGATAAATGCCATCAAAATGCTGTGGTATTTCTTGCCAATGTTTTTGAGCAATTTTTCCTACCTGAGATAATTGCATTTGACTATTAACTATCCGTCCAAAAAAGCAAAACTTTTCATGGGTACAAATGGTAACGAAATAATATCCGTTGGATGAATAATCATAATCGGACAATCTAATCGATTCAACACGATATTTATTTTTATATAATGTCATGGTTTTTTACCCGTATTTGTGTAGAGACACGAAATTTCGCGTCTCTACGGTGACATTATTAAATTGCCCAGATGAAGTAGATTGGCGATCGCATTCAATTAACCTGACGCAGAGATTCAATTGTGGCGATCGCCGTTTTGCCCGCAAGTTCAATTTCTTCAGGAGTATTAAACCGACCAATGCCAAAGCGCAAAGAAGCGTGTGCCAGTTTTTCATCTCGTCCTAAAGCAGTTAACACATGAGAAGGGGCGGTAGATTCAGAAGAACAAGCCGAACCAGAAGATAATGCCACTGTTGATTGCAGTCCTAATAGCAAAGCCGAACCGTTAACACCTTCAATACTAAGGTTGAGATTTCCTGGCAGACTTTGAGCAAAATCTCCATTGAGATGAATGCCATCGATCGATTCAAACATCGACCAAAGCTGCTTTTTTAGCTGCAATAAACGCTCTGATTCACTTTTCATATCTGCTACGCCAATTTCTAAAGCTTTGGCAAAACCTACGATCTGCGGTGTGTAGAGAGTTCCCGATCGCCTGCCTCTTTCTTGTCCTCCTCCATGAAGTTGCGAAGCCAACTTGACTCTGGGATCGCGCCGACGCACATATAAAGCACCGATCCCTTTTGGTCCATAGATCTTATGTGCCGTTAGAGACATCAAATCGATGTTCATCCCATTCACATCTAAAGGTATTTTGGCGATCGCTTGAGCTGCATCGGTATGAAATAATACTCCTCGACTATGACAAATTTCGCCAATTTTGGCTAATGGTTGCAATACGCCAATTTCATTATTTGCTGCCATTACTGAAACCAAAATAGTATCCTCTCTGATAGCTGCTTCTAGCTTCTGGAGATCTAATAAGCCATTAGCCTGTACGGGAAGGTAAGTAATCTCAAATCCCAAAGTCTCTAAATAAGCACAGGGATCTAATACTGCCCGATGTTCGGTAGCTACAGTAATGATATGTTTGCCTTGATTAAAATAAGCCTCGGCAACACCTTTAATCGCCAAATTATTGGCTTCAGTTGCGCCACTGGTAAAGACAATTTCTTCGGGGGTAGCATTGATTGTCTCAGCAATTACTTCCCTAGCATGTTTAACCGCTGCGCTAGCTTCCCAACCATAAACATGAGTATTAGTTGCAGGATTGCCAAAACTCTCAGTAAAGTAAGGCAACATTGCTTCTAGCACTCTTCGATCCATAGGAGTTGTCGCGTGGGCATCAAGATAAATCGGGCGTTGAGACATTTTAAAGATAAAAATAAATATTCAATTAGAATGTAGCAGTTTTCTAACTTGCTATTTTTGGGAACTATATAAATTAGTTAACAGTAATTTCAATGGCTTACTATAAATTTCATCCCAAGAATCACATCTGTTCTTTGACCTGGACAGTATTTTGCCTGTATGTTGGAATTAGCGAAGGTGATAGTATTTTAGATGCGATCGGGATACCTATCTTTATGGGAGTACCTACGGTTTTTGTAGGGATTGGGATCAGGGAAAAGTCAAGGCAAACAAAACTGCAAAAAGTAGTCGAACTAATAAATGAGCAGCAAACAACTACTGTTGGACAAGCGGCTAATGTACTCAATATTTCTGGTGATGAAGCTAGAGAATTGCTCAGCATACTATACAAAGAAGAAAGAATTGATATGAGTAATCGTGATGGAGATATGACTGTGATTTTCACGCCAATCAAATGATTATCATTAAATACTCTTATTTTTATCAGTAATCAATATTTAAAGAATAATTAGCAATTGAGATGTCATATTATAAATTTGGTCCCAGGAACCATAT
>CAVRWR010000103.1:0-48193 GCA_963724445.1 uncultured cyanobacterium
AGCTGCTGCTATTAGTTGACGGCGTTGATATTTTTCTAGAACTAAAGCAATGTAGCGGTCGATATTAGTAGCAGAGATAGTTCGATTGAGTAGTTGAGCTAATTTAGCTGTACCTCCTGCCTTAGTTAATATTTTGTGGTCTTTTAACCAGGTCGAAACTCCTAATAGATCTGTTAGCTTATCTTGGTTATGAAGCTCTAATGCTGCCTTGTAGATCTGCTGATGGGCAGCAATATAAAATGCCTCAGTCGGCAGAATGGGAGCAGCAATACTGATAGCACCAGGGTCGAAGAGAATACTTCCTAGTATGGCTTCTTCGGCTTCTGTGTTAGTTGGGGGAAGATTATTACTGCTCATCTTTATTAAATAAATTACTTAATTGCTTGAGTTTGTCAGCAGACATTAGTTTTTTAGCGGGTTCGTCTGGAGTAGAGACAATCTTCTGTTGGGCTTTCTTTGTCTTCGGTGGACTCTCGGTGTTGGGTTCTGCTTCTTCACGAATCATTGACAGCAAACAAGCTTCCTGGCTTTTAACCTCGTGGCTATCTCGATATTGCTTAAACGCCTCAATTGATAGTTGGACTTGTTCTGGTTCGCGACTGGTTATTTCTAACTTCAGTTTGTTCCCTACTTTTAGTCCTAGCTCTTTGATTGATTCAATTATTGAGTTTGTTAAATCTTCTGCTTCAGATGGCGAATCTGAAATATTTTTCTTGCCTGAAGCCTGTATGGGGATAACTTTGCTCGACAAAGTAGGATTCATTAATTCTCTTAATTGTGTCCTTAGCCGTTCATTTCCATCCCGTAGTTCGTAGATTTCGGTTACGTGACCTCGTAGCTTTTCATTCTGGTGTTTTAGATCTTTGATAGTCGCTTCTAAATCGTGGATTCTTTGCTTGGCGACTTCATGCAAAGTTTTGAGGCTATGAGGTCGCTCTTTGTTATCTTCTTCTAGGGGATTGAGAGTAGTTTTCTTTTGCTGCTGGAGTTCGTGAATATAAGCTTTGATTTCATCCCACTTGTAAAGGTAGGAAATTGAACAACCCGCTACAGTAGCTATATTTTTGAAAGTCAGAGGCTTTTTTTGCTTCTGAATCTCAGCAATGGCTTTCAACACTTGCTCCTTCTTTTGTTCCTTTCTTTTTGCTTGGGTACGACGCAGAACTTCCGCTTGTTTTTCCCGACTATGTTTCTTAGCCATTAGCTAGTCTCCGTAGTTCGGGTAGCCATTTATCCATTGCTTTGATAGTTGCTTTGGCTTCTTCATTAGCTAATTCTGCACCCGCGTTTTCCGCCTCTGCTAATCTTTGCTGTTCTCCTTTATACTGACGCTCGTAGAGGGATAATTTGCCCGTACTGGGACGAAAACTGGAACAGCCATAGCATTTTGGAAAAAGATTAACAGGACATGGTGTTTTAGGGTTGAGAGTACAGTGTCCATAGACTACCAACCGAGGTGCGATTTCTAAATCTAGTTCGTGGGATTTGGGGTTTTTCAACAGACTTTCTGGTAGAGATTGCCAAGGTAGAAACTTATTACCAGGATTCATTAGAAGTTTCTGAAATGGTAAATCTACTTCTGCTACCTGTTCTCTCGTGGGTGGTGCATAATGTTGAAAGGTAGTGTCACTGTAACGATGGTCTGCATAAAGTTGTGCTGCCTCCATCCCATATTTAGCACGAATCTCTTGTAGGCGACTATGGCGAGTAATCTTTCCAATAAAATGGGGTTTTTGCCCGTTAGCATCCAAAATATTTTCTTGGTCTATCAGTATCCGAATAACGTTAACCATAGGGTTACGTTTAGCTGAAGGTGTTTTGCATAAAAATTTAATAGAAGTAAACTTTGGATAGTCAGCAACTCTTATATTTTTAAAATGGCAAAACAAATAACGATAATTAGTACCAAAAGTTTCCCTAATCCAATGTTGTTGCTTTTCTATTACTTCCCTTATTTCTCTAGCAGCAAATATTCGATGCCATCTTTGAGTTTTTTGCTGAAAAAAATTGATGTACCATCTGCCATTATCTTCAATTAAACAATCAAAAGCTAATCGGCACATATCTCCAGGTCTTGCAGCAGTATAAGCTTGAACCAGATAATGCCTAGCAATAGGCGCGGGTATTTTGTTTAGATGTTGCTTAATAGACTTACGAGTTACTTCATCTAACCAATCAGCATCATTTTTACGAACTTTTAATAAGTCTCTAGTACGAATTAAATATTTTTCTTCTAATTCTAACCACTCAAAAAAATCTTTTAACTTACACAGTTTTCTATTATTAGTACGACTATTATTATTTTTGCAGCTATTTAGAAAACAAATTATTGTATTGCGGTCGATATAATGCTTGTTTTTCACATTTTTTCGCTCGATTATTTTTCCAAACTGCTTAAGACAGGTAAGTATTTGCGAAATTGAGTCACTGCAAGAAAATCTGTTTTGTTTGAGTAGGTAATATAAGTATCTTTTAACTTCTGTTCGATACCATTGAGGATTTATTTTCTGAAAATTGAGTGCTTTATTATTAGGGTTATTATAGAAATGTCGCAAGTCCCAAGTATCTTCGTAAAAAGAAAACGAAAATAATCTACTTTCTATTTGGCTGCCCATCCAGCTAGAAGGATGTTTGTTTAAAACATCAAAAGTAATTTTGCAAAAACGACATTTGCAATTGCTACTACGTTTAGTGTTTATTTTATATATCCATCCTTTTTGTCCGTCGTGACCAATAATATTACACATAGGATTTGGACATTCTATATTTGGAACATAGTTGTAAATGTAAATGGGAACTTGATTAGTAAGACAAGTTTTTTTGCCACACAGTTCACAATTTAAATCGAGTTTGCAAGTTGCTTTACTTTGATAGCGATATTTTTTTAGTTGTCCTCGGTAACAATGAGGGCAACTATATTCTCCTTTATATTCAAGTTTCCAGTTAACTAATAGCGTACTGTTTAAAGTTTGATGAACAGAAATAGGAGAATGCTTCAATCCCATCCCAGGAATACGGCAAGTCAAATAAATTTCTTTGTTACAGAAAGAGCAATATAGTCTTAATTGACAACTTAGATTTTTTCGATGATAGAAATTAGTGATTTTGCCTTTTCGGCAATGAGGACAATGATATTCGTTTTTGTAATCTTGTTCCCAATTGACTTTTAAATGTTCATGTAATGTTTGATGAACAGAAATAGGTAAATGTTTGCGATTACTCATTATTGTTTGTTCTCTTTAAATTTTCTAGCTTCTTTAATCCTTGTAATCTAGTTGTCAATAACTCCAATAAACGACTAATTTCTGTAACTCTTCGCTCTTGACCTACTATTTTTGCTTGTTCTAAATCTTGTTGTAAATGCTGAATATCAGTTGTTAATTTGGGCTTGTCTTCCAAAGTCACTCGATGATGGTCGCAACTTAAACAGGCATAGCGATACTGACAGTCTCCTAACATTGTGGGTCTATGGCATTCGCCTAGTGGCGTATTAACTTTTAGCAGTTCTGCTAATCTCTCATACCTACGCTTTCTAGGCTTGAAGCCAGTCATGCGACCGTACATATCTACGTAACCTTTTGCATTAGCTTCTTTCTCTAGTCTTTCAAGTGAACGTTTGCGATAGTGAGGAAGCATATCTAACGAACCATGTCCTAAGACCGCAGCAATATATTCATCTTCGGCTTCGCAATGAGCCATGATACTTGCTTTTGTACGGCGAAACATATGACTTTGTAGATTGAATCTATTGCCATATTTATCTTTCAAATCAGCTTTCTCTCTAAAGTCTCTTAACCAATCACGAATAGTTATTGCACTTAGTATTTCTGGCATATAAATTGGTTCTACTTCAAATCTTTTTCCTTTAGAAGCACCATGCATACTGGCTGTAGACATCATACAAAACAATTTATTAAATTTAGAAGCAGAACCAAATTGCTGATTCAAAAACTTCTGCTGCTCTATAACCAATTCGGCTACAGCAGAATGGATCTGATAAAATCGCCAATGTTTACGCTTTTGTACCCATCGCAGTAAAAACCATTGTTCGCCCTCTTTTTTCAGGCATTGGCAGGGCATTCTAAGCATTTCTCCGATACGGCATCCCAAGACAAGCTGTAGCCTAAAGAGTCGTTCTAATGGCGGTGGAAATAGATCGAAGTTTTCATAGATTTGATGCAATACTTCTTCTGGAATCGTCTCAATTTGAGGCGTTTCTTCTGTATATTTACGAGGTGTATAGGGTAGTTTCAACCATTGTTCTTCAGCCCATAGCCTCGTAATATATGCAATTGTTGATTGGCGATTCGTTCTCGCACCTTTACTACTGGTAGCAACAAATTTTTGTAATAGGGAATCAGTTATTAACTCTGGCTGGTTGTAGCCTTCTGCGACTAAAAAATTATCAAACTGTTTTAGGTAATTTTGTCTTTTGATAACTGTGCTTAGGCTTGATTTTTCCCTAGCACTAGCTAAAACTGTCATTTTAGTTAATAGCTTAAGCCAAGGTAAAGAAAATCCTTCAAAGTAAATATTGCGAGTTCTCTGTATTTTAAATTCTTCTGCTGTATAGCCTAATTCTTTGACTGACCAAACATCTTTGTCTAATAGAGGGTGAAGAGTCCATTCTCGACCTAATTCTGATTGACCAATTTTTTCCTCTAACGCTTCAATCGGTTGCATTCTCTTCTTCTCTTTCTAAATAAGCATCCAAACTCATCTCATCCAATACATGAGAGTAAATATCTTTGGTTGTGGCAATGGATTTATGACCTAGTAATTGCTGTACGTATTCATCCATGTATCCAGCTTGAAGCATTCGAGTCGCAAATGTATGTCTAAACAAGTGAGGATGCGCTTTAATACCCGTTCTATCTCTTAGCTGATAAAACAAGTCATTTATCCGCGCACTGCTCATGGGTTTGCCTGTATATTTGCCATCCAAATTAACAAACAGCATCCCGTGTCGAGCTTTCTCTGCTTCAGGTGGATATTCTTCTAATAGATAAGCGTGGAAAGTCTCTTGTATTTCTTGACGATTGTGCAGGACAGGTATTTCGCGCTCTGTACCTTTAGCCATTGCACCATTGGGATTATCATCACGCCGAACAATTCTGATTCGCCCTCTAACATCAAAATCTTGTACGTCTACCAAATGCAGTCCTAAAAGTTCCCCTCGCCTAACTCCTGTTTCTCGCAACAGCATAACTATCAATCTGTCGCGATAGGTATAGCAAGCATCGGCTAACTTGGTTACTTCTTCGTTGGTCAGACAACCAGGAAAAACTTTTGGCTCTTTGACTTTAATTCGCTTCCGACGTTCGGGACTGCTTTTAACAATACCTCTTAAGAAACCACCTCGCTTACCCCATCCATGAGCTAGTTTGGTAAATTTCTTTTCATCAATCCTACCTTCTACAGCGTGGAACTCATACATCCCCTGGATAGCTGTTACCGCCTGATTGACGGTGCGAGGACTGCGTTTAGATACTATTTCTCTAACCTCTTCTGAGATAACTTCGACTTCTCCGCCTAGAAGATACCAGTTAACGAAATCTGCTAATTCATTCAAACCAACATCCCGCCAGTCAAGGGCTTTGTATTCTAACCAGTGCCAAAAGTCTGATAGCCGACAGGCATAGGTTATAACCGTGTTGGCAGCTAATTGCCTTTTACGACAATAGTTTAAGTAGCGTTGAATCGGTTCTACTGGCAAACAGGTTTCTGTATCGAATACGCAACTATATCTTTCCTCTGTGTGAGGGTCAATTGCTTTCTCTATCGTAATCACTTCTACTTTGTGTAATTAAAAGTAAAATTACCTTACCATATAAATTAGTGCAGTTGTTGTTGTTTTTTCTAAGTAAAAGAATATGATTATCTTGTTGTTATAAAGATAACGCTTGTTCCGGTCTACGTTGGTTGGTGTAACCAGAAGTGTTATGGGCAGAGCTATCAGAAGTTATATTCGTACTGGCACTATCATCAAACGTAACGTATAAATTATTTACACTGCCTCCATTATCAGTAGTTAATTCAATGGTTGTGCCATCTGGATGTCTGAGAGTTATATCTAAATCTGCTCTGTAAGTATGATTGATATCTAAACCAAAGTTAACATCAGTAATAGTTAAGTCATCAGTAACAATAAAAGTTCTAGAAATTCCCGTAGTGTTGTTATCAGGAATAGTGATGTCAGTGGGATCGTCACTATAAGTAACAGTAGCCAAAACTTCAGAGTAATTTTTTTGCGCTTCTTCGGTAAAAGCTAATTCAGCATCAGTTTCTGTTGTGCGATAATCTAAATCCCAATTACCCTCCTTATCCCCATTCCCAATACGAGTAGTGGAAGCAAAAATTTCTGCACCAGTAATGTTTTGTAACTTGGCAATAAATTCCTCGCCAGCATCGCCAGAGGCGACGTTACAACCGTAAATTAGAAGGGAGTTAAGAATGGGGTTTGGGGAATCGAGGTTGGAAACTGATTTAAGCCCCCTAAATCCCCCAAGTTTGGGGGACTTTTCATTCTTTTCCCCCCAAACTTGGGGGGCTAGGGGGGCGGAAACGCTATCTTTTGGTAGATTAAACCACGATCGCAATTTCTCTTCATACTGATTTAGAGTATTGAGACTAAGGTTCGTATTGCCGAGATATATGCAGCCTGGAGAACCGTGAGAAACTAGGTGTATCGTAGATATATCAGTTCTTTGGCTGAGAACCTCGGTGATTTGTTCGATGCCATTGCGATCGCTCTCTAAAACAACAACTTCTATACCTGGTATCACCCCCGCAGCCAACAGTTGATAATCTTCTACCTGGGAGTCAATGAAGACAATCTGTTGAGCAGGTGCAAAAGAGTTTTGGGCGATGCCTTTGGTATTCTTTAGGACGACTATGGGATTTGCGATCGCAGTATGATTAATCATAAAATCTTGCTTGGTTATTATTTTCTTTCGTGAATAATAGAGATAGAAGAGATAGAAATAAAATTTATAAGTTGTCCAGTTAGATTGGTTAATCTAATAATTTGAGATTTTGACTTTAAATATTGTTTTGATTACAGGCGATCGATAAATTATTGGTAGTAAGATCACAGAGAATATTTGATCTAGATCACACGTTCTCTACCTCCTACAAATTAATCTTGCCGATCGAGAATGGCATCAGTATAAAACTCATATAAATGCCCAAAAAATAAAGAAAATAATTGAATATACGGTATTTTCTCTGATTGACTGACTATAGTTTCTCAAGCAATAGCTAAAATAATAATTAACTTTACGAGTCAGTGATTTTACTTATCAAAAATTACTGAAGCGATTCAAACTAAAGCCTGTATGTTTAGTAAAAATCCAAAGAATAAAACGCCCTACATCACGAATAGTCTTAATCTTTGGCTGTGGCTTTCTAAAACCATAAAAGCGATCGCTTTAGCTATAAACAGATAGAAATTGTCAGCAGTAGTAGTAGTAGTAGGTTGGGTTGAAGGATGAAACCCAACAGCTATCTCTAATAGATGGGTAGAGCGATCGCTCTACCCATCCTACGGATAATTAGGTTGACTATTGTTCCCAATTAGATTGCATTTGTTATCAAATATAAATAATTAAATCTCTAAGTAGTTTGAGGACAATAAGTTTTTAGAGATATTACCAATGCTAAGAATAGTTCACCTTTCAAGACAAACAATATACAATATTAGTTTTTTCTACTAGTATCTACTAGTGACTTTTGGCAAAATAATTGAACTTGTTATTTATTTTGCAGGTGCTATCTTGCAGGTTAATTTGGAGATTCAGAGTATTAATGTGAAGAGATAAGTTAAGCTCTAAAAATACTAAAATACCAATCATTAATTAAAAAAAGATAATCGTCAAGCAAAGTCTAGTAAGAAATGAGCTTTTTCTTTAGTATCCCAGCATTTTGGATCATTTATTTCTTGCAATACTCTTAATTACCGTTGTAGGGGCGAATAGCCATTTGCCCCTACATTATTGATATACCTCTTGAGCAGCGCGATGCAATAGAGAATGGCGATAGACTAATGCAGACATATCTTTGCCATAGCCACCACCAATAACGCTAGCAACGGGATAGCTCCCAGCTTTGCAGGTACTCAAAACCATTCTTTCTCGTCGATAAATGCCCCTGTCTGTCAGGGATAATTTGCCTAGGCGATCGCTCACGTGAGTGTCTACTCCTGCATCAAATAATACTAGGTCAGGCTTTACTAGACTCAATAAATCCGCTAGGTGGCTGGCTAATATTTGCAAATATCCATCATCATCCAAGCCAATCGGCAAGGGAACATCAAGATCGCTCTGCTGTTTTTTTCCTGGAAAATTTGCCTCGCAGTGCATAGAAAAAGTAAATACGCTGTCGTCATGCCGAAATATATATGCCGTACCGTCTCCTTGGTGTACGTCACAATCCACAATCAAAATCTGCTTAACCAAACCTAGATCTTGTAATGTCCGAGCGGCGATCGCCAAATCATTAAAAATACAAAAACCCGAACCATAATCAGGAAAGGCATGGTGAGTCCCTCCAGCAGTATTACAAGCACAACCATATTCTAAAGCTAGTTTGGCAGCCAGGATTGTTCCGCCAATGGCAATATGGGTACGATGAGCCAATGCTTCACTCCAGGGCAGACCAATCCGTCGCTGTGCTTTATCATCTAAAGTTCCATTGCAGTATGCCTGCACATATTCAGGGGTGTGAACTAAGTGAATTAATTTTAAATCTGGCAGTTCTGGCTTGAATATTTGGTCTGGAGTGACTATTTTATCTTTAAGCAGTAGGTCGCGCAAAATTTTGAACTTAGGCATGGGAAAGCGATGGGCATCGGGCAGCGGAGCAACATAATCGGGATGATAAACAATAGCAAAACCAGCTTTACCCATCTATTTTGATATTTTCATCCCGATCATAAGATCTGTTGCAAAAATTAAGTCAACTAAAAAATTCACCAAATAGGAGTGAAGTATAGACCAGGATTTTTGGATTAGAAGAAGCATTATAAGCTAGTTTTCAGCAGCAGCTTTAGATTAGCATTTCTCTCTACCGTAAATCAGTGAGATAATTTTTGAAACTGATTGAGTATTAAATTCTAGCTCAACATATTACTAATAAGTCTTCCAGTTACTTGTTATTACTTGAGTATTAAGACGATTAAGAATTCTTTGGGCAAGCTGTTTTGGAGCGACTGGCTTGTTGACAAAATCATTAGCTCCGCTAGCAAACACCTGATCTGAGGTAGCTGCATCTGCATGAATGCTGAGAAACAATACTGGTAAATTCTGCCAAGAGGTGTGAGTTCGTAGAACTTGGCATAATTCAATACCACTAAGATGGGGCATGACAATATCTAAAATTAATAGGTCGGGCGCTACCGCTTGGAGTACATCCCAAAATTGCCGAGGGTCATCAAGGGTCGTAATTTTAAATCCCCAAGGCTGAAGCAGCGATGGTATTAGCTGCAATAGTTCTTCATCGTCATCAACAATCATAATTTTTTTACCTAAAGATGAGGTATGTAAAGCCTGTTGGCAAAAAGCAATAATTTGACTGGGGTTCAAAGGTTGAGATAAATAAAAACTGCCTCCATGACGTGTCACCAGTAAACGATCCTGGAAGCGATCTCGATCGGCAATGACGATAACGGGTATATACGGTTCTAGCAATTTAAATTCAGCTATTAATTCCAGATATTCTTGAATACGAGAGAGTTCATCGTTAGCAAAAGATATTTTGAGCAAAACAACTTGGGGCAACAGCTTGGAATTGTTATTTTGCTCTTCAATCCATAATTTGGCTGGTTTGGGCTGAGAAAAAGCTTGAATGCGCATACCCAATTTTTTTGCCTTCGAGGTTAGCTCTGGTTCTTCACCGACAACCAGCAATAAAGGAGAGCTATCGGCGATTGTTTGATTAATGTGCCAGGAGATATCTCGCTCTGAAGTTATCTCTTCTCTCAAAGCGGTTAATTTCACCGTTAATTCTTGAGCCTGTTTTTGGCTAGGGTTGTTTTGGAGCAAGTGTTCTATTGTTTCCGCTAGCTGTGAACCTCGATCTAGCCCAAATTGTCCCAGATTTCCTGCCAAACTGTGAGCCACAACAATGGCTGACATCCGATCGCTAATTTCAAGCTCTCCAGCTTGTAAACCAGCAATCGCCTGCTCTAAAGATGCTAGCTGCTGTAATCTTTTGGGTTGGTGTTTTTGCCAGATTAAGCTCAAAGCTGATAAATGTTGCGATCGCCGCTCTAGTTCTGACTCCCAAGCAATGGACTTAGCTTCTTCTACCAGAGACTTATGGTTTGTTAATGGTTTTAAACAATAGCCCTGCCCCCTAACTGTGATAATAATATCTGCTGATGAACCTACCAATTTCAACTTTTCTCGTAAACGCCTGATGTGGGAACGGACAGTGGCGATCGCTGGATATTCGGTAGATGACCAAAGGCGATCGATAATGTCTTCAACGGAAAAGACTTCTTGACTATGGCGGAGGAATAATTCTAGTAAGCGATATTCCTTAGCGGTTAGGGATAAAGATTGTCCCTGATAAATAACTTCGCTCGTACAGGGGTTTAGGATTAAATCTCCCCAACGCAAGATTGGTAAAAAGTCACAGGTCAAGCGACGTAACAAGGCTCGAATACGAGCTGTTAACTCTTCCACATCAAAAGGTTTGCAGATATAGTCATCTGCTCCAGCATCCAAACCGCGAATTTTATTTTGAGTGCCACCCCGAGAAGTTAAGAGGATAATAGGAGTGTCATAATTATGTGCGCGAAAACGTTGGCACAACTCAATTCCATCAAGTTCGGGTAAAGACCAGTCTAAAATAATTAGATCGTAGATATAGGTAGAGCCAAAGATCCAGCCCTGTTCGCCATCTGTCGCCACGTCAATAGCATAATTTTGTTGGGATAGAGTTTTGGTCAACAACTCTACTAAAGCTCGATCGTCATCAACTAATAAAATTCTCATTTATAACAGCTCAAATAAAATAATAAACTTACATTTCCCATCCCAGTATTTTGGCTATTTGACTAGCAAGGGTCATAGAATTAAAGGGTTTGGTAATTACATCCACCACACCTAAGCTTTGAAACTGTTTTTTTTCCGCAGCTTGGGCTTTTGCCGTTAAAAAAATTACGGGGATAGTACTAGTTTTGTCGTTGTTTTTTAGGTGCGATAAAGTATCAATGCCATCCATCCCAGGCATCATGACATCGAGTAGAATCACATCAGGCTGATGGTTTTGAGCTAAATCAATTCCTACCAAACCAGAAGAAGCGATCGCAACTTGCCAACCCGCTTCGATGCTGATGCCCACCTGAACTACTTCTTGAATTGTTTCTTCATCATCGATGAGTAAGATATTTTTTTTAGTCAGTCATGGCGATCGCTCTCTAACTGAATTAGTTCGGGTAAGGTGAAATAAAAAGTACTGCCGTTCTCTAAACAACTTTCAGCCCAAATTTGCCCGCCATGTCCTTCAACTATCTGGCGACAGATAGCCAAGCCTAAACCAGTACCTCCTTTCTTACGGGAATCAGAAGAATCTACCTGTTGAAACCGCTCGAAGATTGTTTCTAGGCGATCTTGGGGAATACCCTGTCCTCGATCCCGAACAGCAAAAGTAATGTAGGAGATTGGTTGGTGTTTACAAGTGCGATTTTTCTGAGGACTTATTGATGCGGAGAGCATTACCGTACTTTTAGAGGGAGAAAACTTGATTGCATTACTCACTAGGTTGGTCAGAGTTTGCACTATGTAATCTCGATCTGCCCACACAATCAGATCGTTGGGTTTAAACGATAGCTGAATTCCCTGTTCTTGAGCTAAGTTTTTCATGGCTTGAACAGCTTCGACCATCAATTCTTTAGTTTGACAGGCTTGTTTATTCATGTTGATTTTGCCTGACTGAATTCTCTGAAGATCCAGAACATTATTGACTAAATGGACTAGTCGCTCAGTCTGTTCGTCGGCAATTTTGAGCATTCGCTCTCCCTGGTGGGACAAATTACCGAGCTTACCAGTGGCTAGAATCTTGAGGGAACTATGGATTGAAGTTAAAGGAGTGCGGAGTTCGTGACTAACGACAGAAAGAAATTCGTCTTTCATTCGTTCGATGGCTTTGCGATCGCTAATATCACTAGTCAAGGCAAAAAATCCTTGCACTGTATTTTGCTTTTGAATATGGGGAATATAGGTAATGCTAAGAGAATGCACACATCCATCCTGCAAAGTCAAATCCCGCTCGTAGGTGACGGTTTCACCTCTTAGAGCTGTCGCCACGTACTGGCTAATTTGTTGATATTCATCTGTGCCATGAACTTGGGTAAGATGGCGATCGCAAATCTTTTCAGGGGCTAGTCCCAGCCATGTTTGATAAGCTTGATTGTTAAAGCGATAATGCTGCTTTTTATCTACATAGGCAATTAGTACGGGCAAGCCATTAGCAATTAGACGCAGTTGTTCCTCGCTGTAACGTAATGCTGTTTCGGCTTTGGTACGCACATCAATCTCTTGCCTTAATTTAGCAGTACGTTCGGTAACGATGCCCTCCAAATTTTCTAATAATTCCCCTTGAAATAAAGCAATACCAATTTGATCGGCTAATTGCTGCATTAGTTCCTGTTCAAACCCTGTCCACTCTCTTGGTGCTTCGCATTGGTGGGCAATCAACAAACCCCAGAGATGTTCTCTTTTAGTTGGAGACTGACAATTTTGCAGAATTGGTACTACCAACTTGCTTCTGATTTGCCATTCATCCATAAACTCAATTAGGCATTTTGCTAATCCTGCATCTGGTGCATGAACATTAGCGATCGCTCTTACTCTTCCTTTGGTATATAGTTGGCGATAATCTTCGGGAAATACTTCTTCGGGAAATTCTACGCCTAAAATCGGCTTTAAGTTTGGCAATACAGCTTCTTTAATCGGCATCCCTGTACCGTTCCCAAATACCTGATAAATCAACACGCGATCTGCCTGTAAGATTCTTTGTACTTCAGTTACTGTCGTCTGGAGAATTTCTTGTAGCTGTAGAGTTTGACGAATTTTGAGGGTAACTTCAGCAAATAATTCTACTCGTTGATGATGGAGATTTAGCTCTGTTGCTTCCTGCCGTAGAAAATCGGTAATGTCTCTAAAAACTAGCAGGTTGTGATGGGGTAAAAAATCTTTAACCAGACTATATTCAGCAACCTTAATTTTCCCTTTTGGTTGTCGAATCTCAATTTTGGCTCGCTCTTGTACTTGTTGACTATCTATAGGTGACAGCAAGAAATAACCGATTAATTTACCAATCAGCTTTTTTTTAGTTGCGCCAAATAACTTACAAGCAGCAGGATTGACTTCCGCGATGCGACCTTTGACGATCGAGAATGGCGATCGCTTCTGAGGAATGCTTATATACTGCTTTAAATAATGACTTTTTGGTTGGAGATTTTTTTACTCCCGCCATGATTAAATTTCTAAATTACTTTTTTGTAACTCAAGCTTAACTTGAATTAAAGTTTGTTAATCAATGTGAAATTAAAATTAACTGTATCAATAGTTGGTCAAGATTCAATTTACTGGTAATACATCCAATTAATATTGTTTCGTTAAAATCAGATGCTAAGGTTCGGAAGTCAGAAGCAATACTAGATCGTCAAAACTTATCTATACTCTTTCGCGCCCAAAAGACCAAAGCTTTATTGGAACTAGTACCCACTTCAAACTTTCCGAACCCATTGATCAAAGGCTATTGTTAAACTAACCTTTAGATTAGGTCGGCTTTAGCTTAAACCAGAGCAAATGTAATCGAAGTAAACACCCATTTCTTTTCCAGCATCAGCACCTACTAAACTAGCAGTAACTTCCTTCATTGCTTGGATTGCTTGAACTGGTAGAAGCAAACAGGTACACCTAAGAGAGTTGTAGGTTTCTTTTAAACCGTTGAGTACACGCTCATCTAGAATACGAAGCATCACCAGCTAACATAGCGTAAGTAGAATAGCGAAGATAGTAGTCTAAGTCGCGAATGCAAGCGGCGTAACGACGAGTGGTGTACATATTACCACCGGGACGAGTAACGTCAGAGTATAGTAGGGACTTTAGCTACAGCTTCTTTAACGATGGTAGCAGCGTTGGCACTGATTACGCTAGCGGCACGAACACGGAGTTGTCCAGTTTGGAAGTAGCTTTTGAACTTACCTAAAGCAGTCGGCGTCGAGGTACTTACCTTGTACATCGGAGGAGTTGATTACAGCAGGTAATTGCGTCTTGCATTGTTGTATTTCCTTGTCTTGCTAGATTCAACGTTGAACGCTGCTAAGTACTGTTTTGCAGGACTAAAATTATGTTACTGGATGATAGGGTTTAGCAGGATTATTAAGTCTAGAAACCTATTGCATTGCTCCGATAACATAATCGAAGTAGGCAGCCGCTTCACGAGCGTCATCAGAAGACATCATGCAACAGTTGCAACTTCTTTCATTTCACGTGACACTTTGAGCATACCGCACCAACGTCAGTACCTAAAGATTTGTACATTTCCTTTAGCGCCGACTAAACCGATTTCCTCGATGGGAGTAACGTCACCAGCTACCACTCCGTAAGTGATGAGACGTAGATAGTAGTCCATGTCACGTAAACAAGGTAGCTGTCATTTCTTCGCCGTAAGAGTTTCCACCGGGGGAAACAATATCAGGGCGTTTTTGGAACAAATGATCACCAGCCTGCTTTAACGATACGCTCACGAGCACTCACTCAGAGGTTTGAGCGATGCGTAAACGAGCTTTCACCGGAAGTAACGAATGCTTTAATTCTGTCTAACTCGCCAGGGCTCAAATAGCGAGCTTCAGCGTCAGCGTTCACGATAGATTTCGTGACGATACTCATTGATGGATTCCTCCTTAAAAAATGAAACCAGATATTATGTAAAATTCCTCTCTTGAGAGCTATTCTTTGATCCTTTTCACCCTGTATGGTCAGAGTGATGGAAGCATCTAAAAAAAGCTTACAGTTAGGGAACGATTAGTCGTAAAGCTAGAGTGGCGTAATACTGGCGATCTTGCCGCCTTGACGCTGCACCCTCTGCATATGAGGAGTTAACTCCTCATAGGGGATAACGACAGCTTTATTAACTCGACGTACTTTGGGATATCCTGGTCTGTTGATGCCTGCAACTTCAACTCTGAACAGGCGACCAGAGCCAAACGCTTTTGATCCCCCAAACGCGCTAAATGAAGCATCTCCTTTTGCAGCAGGCTGGAAAGCAAAGCCACTTCCTGAAGAAGAGATGACCGCAGAAGCGGTATTACGAGCTAAATCTTTGACCAAGCGGGGGGCGTTCCCAATCAACTGTGCACGATCGCTACTGGCATAGCCTCGATATAGCTGAAATAAACGAGTAAATCCCACTGAGCGTTGTCCCATACCTGTAGTCACCAGATCTCGATAGTAGGGAACGATATTTTCACCAAAGCTTGCCTGATACTCTGGTGAGTCAATATAGTCGTCAATATCTGCATCAAACCCATTAGATTGATAGATATTAAAATGAGCGGTGATTTCTGACTGGTCGTAAGGCGCTCGCCCCAGAAGATGTTTGAAATTAAGCTCAATCGTACGACTCTGGAAACTATTGTGGAAAAACTTTTGTTTGTACAAGTCCGACTTGGCAACTTGACGTACAAATTCTTGCACGGAGATATTGCGATCGCGCAACAGAGATTCAGCAACAACGAGGCGTTCAGACTTCAGGAGGTGTGCTGATTACCTAACACTTGCTGATATACAGCAAGAATTACTGTTTCAATATCACCCAGAGTTGCCTTGGGAAGCAGTTCTATGGGAGCGAAATTACTAAATGCTGATGTTCCCAGACTAGATGATGCTGTTGTAATAGCCACCTACAATTCTCCTTTGATAACTTGTAACGGAATTTAATAAATATGTGGGTTAAATAAATAAAGGGAAATAAATAAACAGTTGATAATTTCTTGCGTATTTCCTATTATCGATTCTCCCCAATCACTTATTTTTATTTAAATATACCGCTTAGAGTAGTTGCTCGGAATAATCGACAAAGCTGTTCTATTAGTATAGATATGCCAATTTTTCCGAGCAAACAGACTCAACTAAAGTGCATTGATGATGTAGTCAATGTAAGTAGTTTGCCTTAAGTGCAGGATCGCCACTCAAGCCATGATTAGCCTTGATGTACTTTAGAGCTTCAGCATACCAACTGGGAACCAATTCAAAACTGCTGTGCATTTCAGATAATCCAGCTAAGAGAAAATCATCAGCAGGGCCTGTACCGCCTGCAATTAAGCAGTATTGAATCATGCGAATATAATAGCCGATATCTCGTAAGCACTTGGCTTTACCACGAGCACTAGAAGCATAGTTATTGCCTTGCATAGTGGTGGTGTAAGGGAATGCTTGATAGACAGCATTAGCAGCACCTTCAGCCAACTGGTCGGCTTTAGCTCCGATAGCCTTTGCGGCTTCCAAATCTGCAGTAGCCAAGCGTAGGCGACCAAATGCAACTTGGAGTTCTACGTTACCTAAGTAACGTCCTTGAGAATCAGCAGCTGAGACTGCTTCAGTTAATTGTGTCTTCATCGAATAATGTCTCCGTAGTATTGCTAGAGTATTGCTAGAAAGTTTTAAAAAGTTCTAACTAGATAATGCTATATCCAGTAAGAGTTGTAGGCAGAATGCATCCTGATCACAGGGACTGATAGCATGAGGTGCTGCCTTAGCCGACTGCTGCTGCTGCCCGATCGAAGTAACCAGATAATTCAGCCATCAAAGAACTACAATCACCTTGAGTTACCCCATTTCTGTCATTAGCTAATGCGATCGCAGCTTCCTTCATCTTGATAATGCTGTTTGCCATCGAAGGACCAGGGACTCCAAGAGCTACATAGGTTTCACGCAAGCCATTCAAACAGCGATCTTCTAAGACGCTGGCATCGCCTAGAAATACCGCATAAGTGACATAGCGCAGAATGATATCCATGTCTCGCATACATGCAGAAACTCGACGGTTAGTGTAAGCATTTCCACCAGGAGCAATCAACTGGGGCTGCTCTTCAAATAATATCCGAGCTGCATTTGTGACGATCGCGGAGGAGTTACTTGTAATGCGATTAACTACATCAGTGCGTTTAGCACCATCTTTAACTACAGCCATCAGAGCATCAATTTGAGCGTTGGTCACTAACTGACCTCGATTATCTGACTGGGAAACAACCTTGGAAAAGGCATCTAACATCAATTTTTCTCCTAAAATATTAAAAAATTGGCACCAAAATGGATTACATGCAAAACTGAATTCCGATACTTGAATCAAAAAAACTGTTTACGCAATTATAGTTAGAAGTAAGTCTCAATAGCGTTGATTAAACTTTAACAACTCGACTAAAGAGCGATATAGCTTTTGAAGCTAGAAGATTCAGTGACATTTGGATAATCTTATTCAATCAAAGTATTTTGTGCAATTTTTGTGCAATCGTAGCTCTTGATAATAAAGTTTTGTTTGTTTTTATAACGATAAATTTATTAAGTTTAATGTTCACCGTTTTTGAGAAAGCAAAACAAGATGGAAGAGAAAGAGATAAAGTAGTATTCGCTGAATAAATAATTATCAACAAATGGTTTTTGCATTGTATAAGACATAAAGCGTGGTGGATTGCTGGCTATACGATCAGTCTTCTCAGGTTAAACTCTGTAACGTTTTATCTGATAAATGCTGATTTTACTTACCTCGCCCCTGTATAATTCTGGACATCATATCAAAGCTTTTTACTACTTTAATAAATATTGGAGGTTTGTATAAACGTGGCTATTCCTTTATTAGCTTATTCTCCTTCCTGTCCAAACCAGCGTGTAGATGCATTGGGTGCAAGGGATGATGAGGCGATCATGATGACTCAACGACTCATGAATATTTCCCCTACCGAGGTGGGAAATCTGATTCAAGCAGCCTATCGCCAAATATTTTTCCACGCTTTTAAGTGGGATCGAGAAGTTGCTCTAGAATCTCAACTTCGCAACAGACAGATTACAGTTCGTGACTTTATCCGGTGGGTTATTGCTATCTAATACCTTTATTGACAGCTTCTACAACAAAAATAGTAACTATCGCTTTGTGGAACACTGTGTCCAAAAGATTCTAGGACGCAAGGTTTACAATAAGGCGGAGAAAATTGCCTGGTCGGCAGTGCTCATGACTAAAGGGGTGAAGGGATTTGTTGATGAACTTCTTGATAGTGATGAGTACATCGAAAACTTTGGAGAAAACATTGTTCCCTATCATCGCCGTCGTATTCTGCCCAGTCGTGCTATGGGAGAAACTCCCTTTAATATTACTTCTCCTCGTTACGATGCCTACTATCGCCAACAATTGGGCTTTCCTCAAACTATCTGGCAAGAGTCTGTCCGTAACTTTATCGCCTACGATAAACGACCCAGGCAGGAGATCCCAATTTGTTCCGTACCATGGCAAAAAGTATTAGCCCCAAAGCCAATAACCAGAATGCCATTTCTGCCTTCAATATTGACATTGCCAAGTCAGTCCCTTATCGCCGTAGTTAAGCGATTAAGCTCTCTCTAAACGGTAAATAATGCGTCTTCCTTTTAGAGCTAAGATGCATTTAGCAAATGGCGTTTTATTTGGGAAGTTTCCTAATATAAAACGCCACAATATTGGTGTAAAAGTGGGACACAAATCAGTTTTAACACCCCTTATTTCATAATCTAAGGACAATCAAAGAGCATCTGGCTCATGTAGCGATCTGTCCAAGTTTTACCCAAAGATTTTTCTAATACCCTGCGGGTTTTATCGTTTTGTTGCTGTTGAGCGCAGTAGTGGCGTTGTCCAGATAAAATCTGAGCCTGTTCTAGTTTGGAAGTAAGAGGAGATGTCGCCAGAGCAATTTTGCAATGTACGGCTAAATATTGTTGCACCTTCTCCAGAAACAGCTTTTCTTCTTCAGCATTATGGGGATGTACAAATAAACAGAACCCCGAAAAAATATTGCCCCATTCGGGTAATGCACGAGGCTGGGAAAAATTGATGGCAGGTAAATTTGCTAAAGCCCTAATATAAGCAGCAGAAAGTACTCCTTGATTATTTACGGGGGACAAGTCAACAATTGCTGCGCCAATTCCCGCTTTGGTGCCGACTAAATCTACGCCAAATATGGGTAAATCGTAATTAAGACGGGGAAACATGACACAGTGCAGAATATCTAGGCGATCGCCTACTTGGGCTAACTCTAAATGTAGTTTGCGAAACCGAGTGGTTTGATAGCAATGATTTTCGATAATTAATTTTTCTTCTTCTAGATTGCCCTCTACATAGCCCAAATCTTCAGGAATGTCATAGGGGGCAAGATTCAAGTTCTGCATCCACTGTGATTCGATACAGTTTGCCAACTGCTGAATTAAATAGTGCTGACGTTCCCTTAGAGAAGACTTAAATGTAGTAACCATTGGCTTTATTTGTATTTTAAAATTGGTAAAATTTAGCCATAAATCAACTTAATTTCCAAACTAGGAATCATAGGAGCTTTATTGAACAAGCCCCTACAACCCATGGCAATGATGACTGTAAATCATTGGACGATCGCCTAAAATCAATTTTGCTCGTCTTGAGCAGCTTTCGTTTTTTTGCTATTGGTAGCTTTTTTGTTTTCAGGACTATCGTTTTGCTCCTGTTGTTTAAAAGCTTCTAGGGATTGGATATTGACAATCGTTCCCCCCATTTTGCCAATACGCTGCATTTCTTGATTCATGCGATCGTAGGGAACAGAAACAAAAGCATTGCTACTGCTACGAAAAGCATAACTATTGCTATCATTGGCTTGGTTTTGCTTTAATCCAGTAACTTCATACACAAAAATACGATTTTTTGATGATGAACTCGAGTTGCCTCCAGTACAGCGCTAATTAGCTGATTTTCCTAACATTAGGGAATTAAGAAATTTCAAGAACGGAATCTCAGCATTTAGGCTAAAGTAACGCTGGCAACTTTTCCGCCCATTTTGTTGATTTTTTGCAACGTGGGGGTAAGTTTATCGTAAGGTACTAAAATAGCTCGACTAACCCGACGTACCTTAGGATATCGAGGTAAATTCATTGCCGATATTTCAATGCGATAAATACGATTATCTTGATTGGCAGTTCTGAATGCTTTATTGGAGCATTCCCTTGACTAGATTCTTGATAAGCCCAGCCGACTCCTCCCCCCGAAGGTGCTACCACCGCAGAAACACTATTTAGAGCTAAATCTTTAGCCAAGCGAGATGTTGTACCTGCTACTTGAGCGCGATCGCTATTAGCGTAACCTCGATATAGCTGGAACATACGGGTAAACCCCGCTATTTTCTGCTGATGGTTGAGTTGCAAAACCGATGTAATAGGGAACTATATTGTCGCCAAAGCTGGCTTCATATTCGGCAGAGTCGATATAATCGTCGATATCTGCCTCATAACCCTTATTTTGATAAAGATCGAGGTGATAAATCACTTCAGACTCGTCATAGGCTGCTCGCCCTAGTAGATGCTTGAGGTTTAACTCAATTACTCTAGTTTGGAAGTTGTCATACAGAAATTTTGTTTTATAAAGCTCTGATTTAGCTACTGCCCGCACAAAGTCCCTGCACCGTTAATCGAACCATTACACAGTAAAGATTCTGTAGCGGTTAGACGCTCAGACTGCATAATATAGTCGTTACCCAAAACTTGCCGATAAACAGCCTTAATTACCGCTTGAGCATCGTCTTGAGTATAGTTAGGACGTAACTCTAAAGGTGCGCGATCGCTAAAAGCAGAAACTCCTAAACGAGAAGCTGCTGTTGTAATTGCCACTTAACTATTCTCCTGATAATTATTTAAATTAAGCTTAAATTAAGCGTTGGTAATGCTGAGAATGCGACTACCTTGCTTATTCAGCTTTTGCATGGTTGCCGAAAGTCTTTCGTAAGGAACGACATACTCTTGCATACTACGACGTACTTGGGGAGCTCTGCCGATTGTGCCTTTGGTTACTCGTAATCGATATAAACCAACTCTTTCAGTGGTAGTTGTACCAGACAAAGAGCCATTACCCCCAGGACTTTGGACAGGAGTTGCCAGTATTACGCGCTAAATCGTAGGTTAAACGAGGGCTACCACTATTGCCCTGGGCGCGATCGCTATTGGCATAACCTTGATAAAGCTGGAACATACGGGTAAACCCGACAGTTTTTTGCCCTGCTTGGGTGGAGAAACCTCGGTAAAAAGGAACAATATGATCGCCAAAGCTCTGCATATATTCTTCAGAATCGATATAAGAATCAATATCTGCTTCAAAGCCTTGATTTTGATAAAGATCTAGATGCTCAACAATTTCTGATTCATCGTAGGGCGCACGACCAAGTAAATGTTTGAAGTTTAACTCGATGGTACGGGGATGATAGTTGTTATAAAAGAATTTTTCCCTATAAAGTTCTGATTTTGCCACTGATCTGACAAATTCACGAACTGAGATCGAACCATCTGCTAAAAGAGATTCAGCACTAGTTAGACGTTCTGATTTCATTAAATGGTCGTTGCCTAAAACATGTCGATACACGGCGGCGATCGCTACTTTGGCTTCTTCCTTGCTCCAGTTAGGACGCAGTTCGACGCGATTTGTTTCATCAAAAGCAGAAATGCCCAGACGAGATGCTGCTGTAATTGCCATTGATTAACTCCTAAATTTTCTTATTATGTGGCTAAAAAAATTGCTTAGAATTGCAGTTGACCATTAAACAAAAAAGCAAAGCTCAATAGTCATCTGCGATTCCAAGCTGCTAGAAAACTCTAGCTAAGAGCGTTAATTGCGTACTCAATATAAGAGTTGGCTTCTACCGCAGGATCACCACTTAAACCATGATTAGCTCTAACATATTTGAGAGCCTCAACATACCAGCTAGGAGATAATTCAAAAGTGGTGTTGATTTCAGCAACTCCAGCAATTAAATAATCATCCATGGGTCCAGTACCACCAGCGACTAAACAATAGGTAATCATGCGTAGATAATAACCAATGTCACGAGCGCACTTTGCTTTACCCTCAGGAGTAGAAGCATAATTTGGTCCTTGCATCTGAGTCGTGTAAGGAAATTTGCTGTAAACAGCTTCTGCTGCGCCTTTAACCAAGCTATCTGCTTTATTGGTTAATCCTTGTGCAGCTTCCAAGCTGGCACTGGCTTGGCGAAAACGACCAAATGCAGTTTGAATTTCGCTACTGCTTAAAAAGCGACCTTGAGAATCAGCAGCCGATACTGCTTCAGTGATAGGAGTTTTCATGGGTAAAATACCTCTTGGAATAAATTTTTACTATTGTTTAACTGTTTAAGAAATTTAACGAAAAGATGAATCTAAGTAGGAGTAAATTAGCCTACTGCAGCTGCTGCGCGATCGAAGTAGCTGGATACTTCTGACATTAGAGAACTACAGTCTCCTTGAGTTACGCCATTTTTGTCATTAGCCAAAGAGATCGCCGCGGCTTTCATTTTATTAACAGCTTCAGCAACAGAACCACCAGGAACACCAAGAGCTACATAAGTTTCCCTAAGACCATTCAAACAACGATCTTCTAAAACACTGCCATCGCCAGAAAAAGTAGCATAAGTAACATAGCGCAAGATGATTTCCATATCACGCAAACAAGCAGCCATGCGACGGTTAGTGTAAGCGTTTCCACCAGGGGCAATTAACTGGGGCTGTTCAGCAAACAAAACACGAGCAGCATTGGCGACAATAGCGGAAGAATTACCAGTGATACGGTTCACCACATCCATGCGTTTGTTGCTTTCTGCAACCATATTTTTGAGAGCATCAAACTGACCTTGATTAAGATAATCTCCTCTGGCATCAGCCTGAGAGATAACTCTAGTAAATGCGTCAAACATCAACAATTTCTCCTAAATCTTGAATTTGCACCAAATGAACTATTGAGAAAACTGATTCCTAACCTTGATTAAAACTGTGTTCGTGCGAAATATTTAAAAGTTGAGATTTAATGCTTGGTTCAACCCTTAATAACTCGAATAAACAGCAATAAAGTTTTTCAGTTAGGAGATTCAGTGACATTTGGATAAGCTTATTCAACCAAAGTATTTGTGCAATTCTTGTGCAATTCTCTGGAGAAAGAATGAAGTTATGTTGTTTTTTGTATCGGATATTTTTTTAAGTACTGTAAAGATAATCAATTTAATACTTCTTCTAATTGATGTTGCTGCCAAAGGGATTGATATAATCCCGACTCTTGCACCAAGATTTCATGAGTGCCATCCTGGACAATTTTTCCTTCATCCATGACTAAAATGCGATCGCAGCTTGCCGCAGCCGACAGTTGATGGGAGATGAAAATTACGGTTTTCTCTTGCCTGGCAGGGGAGAGGCTATCGAGGATTTTGGTTGCTGTTTCATTATCCACACTAGAAAGAGCATCATCTAAAATTAGTACCTTAGCTTCAGCTAATAAAGCTCTTGCCAAAGAAGTACGTTGTCTTTGTCCCCCAGAAAGGGTAATTCCTCGTTCCCCCACTAAAGTGTCATATTCTTGAGGAAAGGTCAGGATTTCGGGATGAATCTGTGCTTGCTTCGCTGACTGAATTACTTCTGCTGTCTCGGCTAAAGGTTCTCCATAGCGAATGTTATTTTTGATCGTCGTACTAAATAAAAAGCTGTCTTGAGGCACATAGGCGATCGCTTTTCTCAGGGTAGCTAGATCTAGTTTGGTAACATCGCGGCTATCTAAAAATAATTCTCCCCCACCTACATTCAATAAACGAGGAATAGCATTGGCTAAAGTTGATTTACCTGAGCCAATAGAGCCAACAATAGCGACGGTTTCTCCAGGTTTGACGGTAAAGTTTAGATCGTAGAGCGCTGGAGTGTTGGCACCAGGATAAGTATAGGTAAGATGGCGGGCGGTGATTTCTCCCGCAATTTCTGCGGTCGGTAAAACAATCGCATGGGAACTGTTTTTGATTTTGGGTTCGGCTTTGGTAATTGCTTCAACCCGATCTATGCTTACTTCACCCTGCTGATAAGCGGTGATGGTAAATCCCAGCAAGGCGGTGGGAAAAACCAATCTCTCGACAAACAGAACTAAGGCAATAAAGTCTCCTACTGTAATAGTTCCACTGGCGATCGCTTTTGTTCCCAGCCATAAGAGAATGAGCAGACTGACGTAGGAAATTCCTTCAATGATCGGAAACAGCAGGTTTCTAGTCAGTGCCAGCTTGAGGTTTGCGGCTAACAACTGCTGGTTTTTCTGCCTAAATGCTTCTCTTTCTTGATTTTCTTGAGCATAAATCCGAATTAGAGCCATGCCGCTCATATCCTCTTGAATCAGCTCACTCAAGTCTGAAAGCTTTTCCTGAATTTCTACTTGATAACGGCGTAATTTTCCACTAAATAGCTGCACCGTCATCAGCATGATTGGATATACGGCGATCGCCAGCAGCGTTAATCGCACGTCAATTTTCAGCATCGCTGGAAGAGTAAAGCCATAGGCAAAAATAATGTTGATAAAGCTCAACAAGGCAAATCCCACTAAACGGCGAATATTATCCACATCGCTAGTAGCGCGATTGATCAAATCTCCCGATGTATTGTTGGAGAAATATCCTGGTTCAATAGTTAAAAGGTGTTGGAAAATTCTTTGCTTGAGAACAAACTCTACCTGTCTGCCCACGCCGAAAATTGAAGTGCGGGAAAACATCCGAAAGCACCACATAATTGCCGACAACAGCAGTAGCCAAAGCGCAGTACGAGATAGCTGAGCCAGACTAAATTCTCCCTGTAGCTGGTCGATACTATCCCTAATCAATAAAGGAATATATACTCCTAATGCATTGACAATTAAGAGCGCAACCGTTCCGATCGAGATAATTCGCCAGTGGGGACGAAGGTAGTTGCCTAATTTTTGTAGCCTAGAATTTCCCATCTACAAATCTTAACAACTTTTTTCTCTCTGACCAACAGATAAAGGGATGAATTATTCTGTCCTTATTCTTTATCGTTCTTCCATAGGGATATAAGGAGCATTATGCTCTCCAGTATAAATTTGTGTTGGACGAAAGATTCGATTAACGCCAATCTGTTCTTTCCAATGTGCCAACCAGCCAGCCACGCGAGCGATCGCAAAAATGGGAGTAAACAGATCGCTAGGAATTCCCAGCTTACGGTATACCAAGCCAGAGTAAAAATCAACGTTGGGGTAAATTCCTCTATGCCCTAGCTTTGACTCAATCACCCTCTCTAATTCAATTGCTAAATCATAATAGCGATCGCGCCCAGTCTCGTTAAATAGCTCTTCTGCCAAACTCTGCAAAATCTTTGCTCTAGGATCTTTGACCTTATAAACTCGATGCCCAAAGCCCATAATTTTTTGTTTATTGGCGATTAAATTTTCGACGTAGGGCTGAACGTCCTGCACAGATTTGATATTTTCCAGCATCAACAACACTTCTTCGTTAGCTCCTCCGTGAAGTGGTCCTGCTAGAGTACCTACTGCCGATGCCACAACTGCATAAGGATCGGTGAGGGTAGAAGCGGTTACCATTGCCGAAAAAGTCGAAGCATTAATGGTATGTTCGGCATGGAGCGTCAAGCACACATCAAAGATTTTTGCTTCTAAAGGATGAGGCTTCCTTTCCGTCAGCATGTATAAAAAATTCGTGGCGTAATCTAAATTATCATTAGGCTGAATCGCATCATTACCTCGACGCATCTGGTGAAATGCTGCAACCATCGTGGGTATTTTAGCCAAGATTCGCACCACTGCCTTTCTAATATATTCAGGGTCGTCCAAAGCACGACGAGCGTAAAATAAGCCCAATGCTGCCGCTGACGTTTGCAAAGCATCCATCGGATGTCCCGATTCAGGACAACACTTCATCATGTCACGAATACGATATTTAATGCGGCGATGAAACAAAATATCAGTTTCAAATTCCTGGAGCTGTTGTTTATTAGGCAGTGTTCCCCAAATTAAGAGATAAGCAGTCTCTAAAAAACTACCTCTTTCAGTGAGTTCTTCAATCGCGATGCCACGATACTCTAAGATTCCTTTTTGACCATCAACAAAACTAATACTAGATTTGGTCACAGGTATGCCTTCCAAACCTGGCTTATATTCGCAAAACGTTGATGTCATAATATTTTCCTGAATAAATTTTTAAATAATATATTTTGAAAATAGCCCAAATCCAGTATGAACAGAGTGATAAAAGATACGGAAAAAGAGATTTTAACCGATAATGGTGGTCTTGGGGTGCCGCTGAACCTGAGTCTGGCATTAATGTATAAATCGCCCTGATTCTAAGCAGTATACTATCTTGCGCTTACCGCAAAGTCGACAATATTAGACAATGTTATTGACTAACTCCAAGATCTTCATTCTCTCATTTATTTTATTGATTGTTGTATCAGAAACTTGATTAAGTTTAGAAGAACCTTAAACAGACAACAATTTACAAATTCTTACAATTATGTCCCGCTGACCAACTACTATTCGTAGGATAATAAGAGGTCATTGACATTATTACGTCTTTACATAAAACTCATATCTTTAAAATTAGAGATATACCCTGACACACACTCACTTTAATTAAAGGAGACAATATTGGTTTCTACAACTTCCTTTAAAACGGCAAAATCAGAAGAAATTTTTAATGCGGCTCAAAAATTGATGCCTGGTGGCGTAAGCTCCCCAGTTCGAGCTTTTAAGTCGGTTGGCGGTCAGCCGATTGTGTTTGACCATGTTAAAGGTGCTTATATCTGGGATGTCGACGGCAATCAGTATATTGATTATGTTGGTACTTGGGGACCAGCAATTTGCGGACATGCCAACCCCATTGTTATTCAGGCGCTTCACGAAGCTTTAGAAAAAGGAACTAGTTTTGGCGCTCCCTGCGCTCTAGAAAATGTCTTAGCCGAAATGGTCATTGATGCTGTTCCTAGCATTGATATCGTGCGCTTTGTCAACTCGGGAACCGAAGCCTGTATGTCTGTACTGCGTCTGATGCGAGCTTTCACAGGCAAAGATAAAATTGTCAAATTTGAAGGTTGCTACCATGGTCATGCAGATATGTTTTTGGTTAAAGCAGGATCTGGAGTCGCCACTCTGGGTTTGCCAGACTCTCCTGGAGTACCCAAATCTACTACTGTCAACACTTTAACCGCTCCCTATAACGATCTAGAAACTGTCAAAAAGCTGTTTGCCGAAAATCCTAACGAGATTGCTGGGGTAATTCTAGAGCCTGTGGTGGGAAATTCTGGCTTCGTCACCCCTGATGCTGGCTTTCTCGAAGGCTTGCGAGAAATAACTAAAGAAAACGGAGCATTATTAGTATTCGATGAGGTCATGACTGGTTTCCGCATTTCTTATGGCGGCGCCCAAGAAAAGTTTGGTGTGACACCCGATTTGACCACTTTGGGCAAAGTTATTGGTGGCGGTTTACCAGTAGGTGCTTATGGCGGGCGTGCTGATATTATGTCGATGGTGGCACCAGCAGGTCCAATGTATCAAGCGGGAACTCTTTCTGGTAATCCTTTGGCAATGACTGCGGGAATCAAAACTCTAGAATTACTCAGCAAGCCAGGTACATATGAACAGCTAGAACGGATTACTAGCAAGTTATCTAAGGGTTTACTGACCGCCGCCAGAGAAGCAGGTCATGAAGTTACAGGGGGTAGCATTAGTGCTATGTTCGGCATCTTCTTTACTGGTCAAGAAGTCCATAACTATGACGATGCTAAGACTTCCGACATGAAAAAATTTGCTCGTTTTCATCGGGGAATGCTAGAGAAAGGTATTTATCTGGCACCTTCTCAGTTTGAAGCTGGCTTTACTTCTTTGGCTCACACTGATGAAGATGTGGAGCAAACTTTAGCTGCGGCGAAAGAAGTCTTGGCTAAAATTTAGCAGATAAAGCTCAGATTAATTGATGACACGACCTAAAATCAAGCTAAAAAAACCTTAAGTTTCGGATAACCAGAAAAGAAAAATCTGGCAATTTCAAAGTTCTATTTTAGAATAGAGAGGGCGGAGACTAAAGTTTCCGTTCACTCCTCACACCACAATCCGCTCGAAATTTCTCGGGCGGTTTCTTATTAGACCCTGCAAAGTATTACTTTAGATGTAAAGTCTGATTGTTTTACACAGTGTTAATCATCGACCATGGTAAAATCCTATATTATTAAAAAGGATTTGTGATAAATAAGGACTTGATAAGTATGTCATCATCAGCCGCTCCAGTAACAGATGCAAGTTTTCCCGAACAGGTTTTAGAAAGTTCGGTTCCAGTTTTGGTGGATTTTTGGGCTCCTTGGTGTGGTCCATGCCGTATGGTTGCGCCAGTAGTAGATGAAATTGCAGAACAATATGACGGTCAAATCAAAGTGGTGAAGTTAAATACTGACGAAAATCCTCAGGTTGCCAGCCAGTATGGTATTCGTAGTATTCCTACCTTGATGATCTTCAAAGACGGTCAACGAGTTGATATGGTGGTGGGAGCCGTACCTAAAACTACTTTGGCAACTACTATCGAAAAGTATCTTTAGGTTTGATCTTGTTAGAAGGCACAAACTAAGTAAAACTTTAGCTTCAGCAGATCTTATATTAATTGGGATTTAGCTGGAGCTTATTTTTTGCCCAGTGAAAGTACAATCGCGGTTTAAGTATTACGGAACTCGATAATTCTCAAGGATAGTTTTCGTATCTATCGTTACAATGGTTGAGAATCAAAGGTTTTTACGCAATTTACTTTATGGACTCGTATTCTTCCAGTCAGACTAAAATTTCAGCACAGCTAGAAGAATTATTTGCCAACCTGTCTGAACATCCTCAACGCCAACTAATTAAAAGAGCTTTGGGAGTAATTTTAAGAGTTGCCGAATCAGATACGGAACGTCTGAATTGGAAAATTTTGACTGCATCCCTAGAGGATATGGAACAAGGATTCAGCCGTTTTTATCCCTATCGACATACCCGAAAAATTGCTATCTTTGGTTCGGCAAGAACTTCCCCCCAACAGCCAGAGTACGCAATGGCGGTCGATTTTGCCCGTTGTATGACTGAATTTGGATTTATGGTCATTACAGGAGCTGGAGGAGGCATCATGCAGGCAGGAAATGAAGGTGCAGGCAGAGAAAACTCCTTTGGTCTGAATATTAAACTGCCATTTGAACAAGGTGCAAATTCTTCCATTGACGGAGATGATAAGCTAATCGATTTTAAGTACTTTTTTACGCGAAAACTATTTTTTCTCAAGGAGAGTGATGCGATCGCCCTGTTTCCTGGCGGATTTGGTACTCAAGACGAGGCATTTGAAACCCTAACTCTCTGCCAGACAGGTAAATATGGTCCCGTTCCTTTAGTCTTAGTGGATCGACCTGGAGGGGATTATTGGTATTCTTGGAATGATTATATATCTAAACAGCTAAAAGATAACGGGCTAATTAGTCCTGACGATCCCAGTCTCTACACTATTACCGATCGCCTGGACGTGGCTTGTCAAACTATCAGAGACTTTTATCGAGTTTATCATTCTAGCCGCTATGTCGATCGGCTGTTTGTCATGCGCCTGAAGCTAGAATTATCCGAGGCAGCCTTAGAACAAATCAACGAAGAGTTTTACGATATTATTAGTCAGGGGAAAATCTGCAAAAGCAAAGCCTTGCCCCAAGAAAAAGATTTATCTACCAGCGACCTACCTCGTGTAACCTTTTATTTCAATCAAAAAAGCCACGGTCGTCTTTATCAATTAATAACTAAAATCAATAATTTGGGAGATGCCTGTTACGCTACCGAACATCCTGAGGTGAAATAGAGTTCTGAGTTGATAAAAAACTTAGTAAACTAAATGATCTCAATATTAAGCTTTGTATAAATATACTCTTTATATCTCAATATTTTCTTTAGATTTGAATCAACTGAACTAAGATTTAGATTGTCGGCACAGAAATATTCTGCGCCAAGACCAGAAAGATTAAATATATATAAGGTGAAGCAATTTGAATACTACATTATTACGCCAAACCTGGAATCTGATTGAAGCTATTAACGCCTATGAACTTTTAGAAACTAATGAATCTGACTTGATTCAACAGGTGTTAAAGCGCTTAGAGTCTCAAAAACCCTTAGCAGATCAAGAGAGAGCCAGCTTAGATGATTATCTTCATGCCAAAATGAGTTTGATTAAAGATACTGCTGAATCACGCTTAGTATCGGCTTGAACAGCAATCAAGAATATCTGCTGTCATGCTCATCTCAATTAGTTTCCCCTAGCTGTGGGTATCTCACCTACCTCAGCCCGAATCTTGATGAATTACTGTTGCTGATTTATCGCTTTACTCGCCAAATTCGATAGCTTTGACTTAAGAGCCAAATTACCTGTTTAATTTGAATGCTTTGCAACTGTAATAGCTGATAGCGCTGACGAAGCTGAGAAATATTACCTTGTCCCTGGTACATAACCTGTGGGGCAACTCTTAACAGAAGATTAAAATACCCTTCATAATTGATTAAAATTGCGGTAATTCGTGATACGAGTTCTTTTAATTGCCAAATCCTGATAGCTATGTAAACATTGAGCAGCGCAATTATTAAATTGACGGCAATAATTAGAAATATCATTAATTTTTAGCGCAAAGCCAGGCTTACTGGTCAAAATTAAATGAAAATGCTGGTTCTCAGTAATGGTCACGGAGAAGATCTGATAGCCACACGTATTATAGAACGACTGCAACAGCATATTCCACAACTAGAACTTGTAGCATTACCAATTGTAGGTCAGGGTTACGCTTATCAAAATCTTAATATTCCTCTTGCAGGTAGAGTACAGTCGATGCCTTCGGGAGGTTTTATCTATCGAGGGGGAAACCCTCTGTGGAAAGATCTCCAAGGTGGTTTGATTCAGCTAACCTTAGAACAAATTAAGCTGGTACGTCAGTGGGGTAAAGCGGGAGAAACTATCTTAGCCGTTGGCGATCTTGTACCATTGCTCTATGCTTGGTTGAGTAAAGCCAACTATGCTTTTGTCGGTACTGCCAAATCAGAATATTATCTGCGAGATGAAGTTGGTTGGTTGCCTCAGACATCATGGTTTGAGCGTAGGCGTAACTCTGATTATCTTCCTTGGGAACGATGGTTCATGAGTCGCAATCGCTGCAAGGCAGTTTTTCCCAGAGATAGTTTAACTACTAAAGTTTTGCAGCAGTGGTCAATTCCTGCTTACGATCTGGGCAATCCGATGATGGATGGAATGATCAATAAGACTAAATCCAGAAAGTCTGATGAGTTAGATGTTTTGCTGTTACCAGGTTCGAGAATGCCAGAAGCTTTAAATAATTGGCAAAAGATTTTAGCGGTCGTCTGGTCGGTCAGTAAAACTTTATCTTTAAGGGAGGTTCGGTTTAATGCGGCGATCGCACCTGGGTTAGACCTCAAGCCTTTTGTTGTTTATGGAGTTACTCAAGGTTGGCGGGTAACATCGAGAGAGACTAGTAGTATCACCCTGACCCAAAACAACCGCACATTGACTGTAAGCCAAAAGCGTAATCAAGAATTTTTCAAGCAAGCAGATCTGGCGATCGCGATGGCTGGAACAGCGACTGAGCAGTTTGTCGGCTTGGGTAAACCAGCGATCACTTTTCCTGGAGAGGGTCCTCAGTTCACTTACGCTTTTGCCGAAGCTCAAACTCGACTTCTAGGTTGTTCAATTATTCTGCTCGAATATCCTGGTCAAGCAGGAGAAGCGATCGCCGAGCTGATCGAAGACGAACCATTGCTCCAGCAGATTGCCTTCAATGGTAAACGTCGTATGGGAAAAGCAGGAGCAGCCAAAAGAATTGCCGAATGTTTACACAAAACACTATTATCTTAAAGCGACATATTTCGTAAGGGCAAACGGCAGATAATCAATGACCAATCAATTACAGTGTCTGATCTTTGATGTTGATGGAACTTTGGCAAATACAGAAAGAGATGGGCATCGAGTAGCGTTTAACCGAGCTTTTGCCGAAGTAGGACTGAATTGGCATTGGTCAGTAGAATTTTATGGTCAATTACTTGCGGTTTCTGGGGGAAAGGAGCGGATCGAATATTTTAGGCAGCAATATTTGCCTAACTTTGAGTCAGATCAAAACTTGACTGATTTAGTGCCACATCTGCACAAATTAAAAACTAAACATTACCTGGAATTGTTACTCAGTGGCACCATTAAGCTGCGACCAGGGAGCAAAAGACTGATTGAAGAAGCTAGAGCTGCGGGAATTACATTAGCGATCGCCACTACGACTTCTTTTCCCAATGTAGTAGCTCTCCTCGAAAAATATTTGGACCTAGACTGGTTTGAGGTGATAGCCGCAGGGGATATTGTTCCCGTCAAAAAACCTGCTCCAGATATTTATTATTATGTGGTGAATCGTCTGGGGTTGTCTCCTGAAAACTTGCTGGCGATCGAGGATTCGGACAATGGACTCGCATCAGCCACTGCCGCAGGATTGACCACCATCGTTACGGTCAATAATTACACCGAGCAACAGGATTTTAGTCAAGCGGCATTAGTGGTTAGCAATCTAGGCGAGCCAGGCAAACCTTGTCGGGTAATTTCTGGAGATTTTACGGCAGATTATCTGGATATCGCTGGTTTACAGGCAATAATGCCATAATTTAGCTACCTACTTTAGACATAACAGACAGGCACAATATCAGGAAACTTTTCTCCCTGCATAGTAGGTCGCAAAGGAGAGGTCGCTGTAGGCCAACGGCTGCGATCTTCATAAACGTAAAGCTGATGTTTACTCGGCAGCGAATCAGAACTGATTTGCACGACTTTACTAAAATAAGGCTGATATCGTTCAAAGTAGTCTAGACCAGGAGCGCGCACATGATATTCTTCATTTGGGTTCGCCTCTGGATATTCAATGGTTGAGATCGCAACCATTGGTACAGGCAATATGGCTATGCCATTTGGTTTGAGAATCCGACTAATTTCGGAGATCGCCTTAATATCTTGAGGAATATGCTCTAATACATGGGAAGCAAAGACCAAATCATAACTTTGGTCAGCAAACGGCAGACTCTGTAAATCAACCTGATGGTCTACCTCAGACATATAAAGATCTGCGGTTTCATAGGTTTTAAATCGCTCGGCAAAAAAGCCACGAAAAAAAGCTTCTGGGGCAAAATGGAGCATTTTCATCACCGACGTATCGATACTTTCTAGCAATTGGTTGACTACTAGATATTGGATTCGATGTCTTTCTAAAGCGCCGCAGTTGGGACATTGAGCATGTTGACGGGAACCTGTAGCTGGATGAATATCTCTAAATGGACCAACATAATCACATACTGAGCAATCAAACTGCTTTTTCTGGCGATTTTGTAGTTTAAAAATCTCACAGTTTAGCTTTTTTTTGGCTTTTCTTGCCTGATTTTTCAGATTCATAGATACAGCTCGAATAAAAGTCAAATGTTTCTCTGAAAATATAAGCTAGCGAAAAAATTACTCGGGAAGATTTATAGTTAAAGCAATCATGTTACCAAAAGACGATTTGCCAGCTAATCATGCTATCCTACCTTATTGCTGGAAAACCAGAGATTTAATTTAAGCTAATTTGTGTCGAAAAACAAACAACAATCCTCATCGGATAAGTATCAGAGCTATTTTGAGACAGCCCATTTAAAAACAGATTTAAAAGAACGTTCGGTTAAAGGTGGCGCACTAGTTTTTGCTACTCAAGCTCTGATCTTTGTGTCCAAATTTGGCTCTACGCCGATTTTAGCTCGTTTGCTTACTCCTGAAGATTACGGTTTGATCGGTATGGCAACAGTCTTAACTGGCTTTGTCGAATATTTTGGTACTTTGGGTTTATCTACTGCCACGATTCAAAGGACTAAAATCAATCACGAGCAAGTAAGTACTCTATTCTGGATTAATGTGGGAGTTAGTTGTCTAGTGGCATTGACGATCGCTTTACTCGCCCCGTTAGTTGCGGCATTCTATCATGAACCTCGATTACGGGGAGTTACTTTAGCCTTATCCTTTAGCTTTATTTTTGGTGGTCTGACGGTACAGCATCAAGCACTGTTACGGCGACAAATGAAATTTGATCGATTAGCCAAGATTGAGATTGTTTCGACGGCAATTGGAGTTTTAGCGGCGATCGCAGCGGCATATTCTGGTTTAAGCTATTGGGCTTTAATCTTAATGACTATAGTTACGGTCATGTGCAATGCTACTGGAGTTTGGCTAGCCTGTAGCTGGCGACCAGGTTTACCAGTGCGTAATGCAGGAGTTCGCTCTTTACTGGCTTATGGCGGCAATATAACTGGATTTGGCATTGTCAATTATTTTTCGCGCAACCTGGATAATGTACTGATTGGTCGTCGTTGGGGTTCACAAGAATTGGGTCTTTATGCCCAGGCTTATAAATTAGTTTTATTGCCCATTCAGCAGATTAATAACCCTATAACTAGCGTTGCTTTACCAACTCTGTCTAGTTTGCAGACTGAACCAGCCAAGTTTTGTAATTTTTACTATAAAGCCATGCTGGCGATCAGTATTTTGGGGATGCCCATGATTGGCTTTATCTATGCTGATGCGGATCGGGTAATTCTCTTGGCTTTGGGAGAACAATGGTTAGACACCATTCCCATCTTTAAATTTTTGGTACCAGCAGCATTTAATGCGATTGTCGGAGTCGGTTTAGGATGGGCATATCAATCCTTGGGGACGGTCGATCGCATGTTTCGCTGGGGCGTTTTTTACTCTGTGGTCAATGCTACTATATTTGTACTAAGTGTTCCCTATGGTGCCATTGGTGTAGCGGCAGCTTACGGTTTGTCTAGTCCATTTTTTCTCGTAGCAGGGTATGCCTATTGTTACCATAAAACGCCGCTCAAATTAAGCAAACTGGCTACCGTTCTCTATCCTCCTGCGATCGCCTCTTTTGGCGCGGCAGCTATTTTTATTTATCTCAATTCGTGGCTAGATTTAAATCTTAATCCTATAGCAAATATATTAATCGATTTGGCAATGTATAGCATGTTCAATCTTTTGCTTTGGCTACTGATTCCCAACGGTAAAAACACATTACAAGAGATGTTACAATTGCTCAAAGTTTTGAAAAACAAATGATTTCATCCTGGTTAAAAGTTACCAGCCATGGCTAAACAGCTTAATATTTAGTTTTAAAAATAGCAATATTAAGCATCAATTATTCAAAGTACCAATGAAAAATATTTCTGAGTGGAAACCAACCAAAATTGCCAATAAGGGCGATCGATTCTATGTCAATCGATTTGGTGTCGCTGCGGGAAGTTTATACATGACCTTAGAAGATTTTAGGGTGACTAATTTGTTTAAATCATACCTAAAAGGTCATTTAGTTGATTTGGGCTGTGGTAACGTGCCTTATTACCGATGGTACAAAGATCGAGTTGAACAGATTACTTGTGTTGATTGGTCGCAAAGTCGACATAATGAAAAATTCATCGATGTATTTGCCAATCTGAGTCAAAGTTTGCCCTTGGAAAGTGGATCTGTAGACTGCGTTTTTTCCACTTCGGTTTTGGAACATATCAATGAACCTTTAGTATTCTTAAAAGAAATTAGACGAGTACTTAGGCAAGATGGTTGCTTGGTTCTCAGCGTACCTTTTTTATATAATCTACATGAAGAGCCTGCTGATTATTATCGTTACACACCCCATTGTTTGGAGCATTTAGCTAATAATGCAGAGTTAGAATTATTGAGTTTACAACATTATGGCAGTGGGTTTGGAGTTCTAATAGATGTCAGCTCAAAAATTGTGGAAGCTTTAATCGAATTGATCTGTAAATTTGTGCCTAAATACATTAGTTGGATGATGAGAAAAATAGGATATTCTCTGTTACGTCTTTATCAGCAGAGCTTTTTTTGGATTTTAAAGCAGGAACCAATATTACAACTAATCGACCGTGCTAACTTATCATCCAGGTTTGCTTTAGGTTATGTTGCTGTATTTAAAGTCCAAGATCTAGCAAATAATCATTAACTAACTAAATTTAATCATAAATAATAATATGGCTAACTCGACCGAAGTAAAGCAATTTTATGACGAATTCACCAATTCCAGAATGCTGCAATATAAGCTTTACGGTAATCCCCGAATTGATAAAGCAGTTGAATTAATTGCAGGTTATGTAGCGCCTGATAGTAATATTCTCGATCTTGGCTGTGGAATTGGCATTGTTCCCGAACAAATTGCAACCAAACTAAAAGAGGGCAAAATATTAGCCTGTGACTTAGGAGAAAATAATATTAACTGCGCCCGAAAGATGGTTAATTCCGAGCGCATAGAGTTTCTAAACGTCGATTTGGTCGAGAACTTTGAGGCGATCCGTCATAAATTAACTTCGACCGTTGATTTGGTCACAATGGTGGATGTAATTGAGCATTTACCTGTTGATAGCTATGATCGATTGTTTAGCAATTTGAACCAGGTTACCAGCGATCGCGCCAAGGTGATTTTGACTTATCCCAGTCCTGAGTATCAGGTTTACCTCCAGCAGCATCAACCAGAAGAATTACAGATTATTGATCAAGTAATTGAAATAAATTCTTTGTTGCCGATCGCCATTAAACACGGTTTCGCCTTAGAATACTTTAACTATATTACCGTCTGGCGAGAGAACCAATACATTCACTGTGTATTTGGCAAGCAAAGAACGTGCGATCTAATTACAGAATCAGGATTGAGTCAAAAAATCCAGCGTCAAGTAAAATTCTACAAAATCAAAGTACTGCGTCCTTTTTTACAGGCTAAATATAAATAAATAGAAAGATGCGAATCGCCTTTTTAGTCGATCAATTTCCCAGCTTGTCGGAAACCTTTATTTTGGGTCAAATTACGGGATTAATCGATCTTGGTCATGAAGTAGATATCTATTGCGATCGCCCTGGCAATATTACCCAAACTCACTCAGAAGTATTAGAGTACAAGCTGTTAAACCGAACTTATTGCACTCCCATTCCCACTAACTTAATCTGGCGTTGGTTAAAAGGAATATTTCTCCTGTTAAGCAATTTTTGGCGCTCGCCTCAAATACTGCAAACCCTCAACTTTTTCAAGTATGAGCGATCGCGCTACGGTGAAATGGCAGATTTTTGGAAACCACTTTATTTGGTAATTCCTTTTCTCCAGCAGCCTGACTACGATATCATTCACTGCCACTATGGTCGTAATGGTTTAAAGGCGGTTCTGTTGCAAGATTTACGGGTGATTAAGGGTAAAATAGTCGTGGTATTTCATGGCAATGATATCTCCCGCTATCTGCAACTCCATGGCAATGAGGTTTACAACTACCTATTTACTCAAGCAGATTTATTACAGCCAATTAGTCAACATTGGCAAAACAAGCTGATTGCTTTGGGATGCGATGCCGATAAGGTGGCAGTTCACCATATGGGGATTAACTGCGATAAATTTGTTCCTACTATTACTCAAAATATTCAAAAAAACGGCGATCGCGAAAGCCTTACCTGAAATTTCACCAGAGATTTTGATTATTAGCGTAGCTCGTTTAGTCGAGAAAAAAGGCTTAACCTATGGGATTGAAGCCGTGGGTCAGCTAATCAAAAAAATACCTCAACTTAAGTTAAAGTACTACATTATTGGGGATGGAGTCTTAAAGTCTCAGCTTGAGTCGCAAATTCAGCAGTTAAACCTAGAGAATACAGTGGAATTATTAGGCTGGAGAAAGCAGCAGGAAGTCCAGCAGCTAATGTCTCAGGCTGATGTGATGTTAGCCTCCAGCATCACTAGTAAAAATGGCGATTGCGAAGGTATTCCCGTTTCCCTAATGGAGGCGATGGCGCAGGAAATTCCCGTAATCAGTACTTACCATAGTGGGATTGGGGAATTAGTTGCAGATGGAATTTCAGGATATTTAGTGCCAGAGAAAGAGGTAGTGGCAATTACCGCTAAACTAGAACATCTGGTAATGCATCCTCAACTTCGGCGGCAAATGGGTCAAGCAGGAAGAAAGAAAGTGATTGAAGAATACAATATAAACCTACTATGCGATCGCCTGACACAAATTTATCAACAGTTAGTCCAGTGATGTCAGGGTCACAGCCATTAGTCAGCGTGATTATTCCCACCTACAATCGCGCTGAATTAGTCGCCAGAGCAATTAATTCAGTCATTGCTCAAACCTATCAAAATTGGGAAATTCTGGTAATAGACGACAATTCCCAGGAAGATATAGCAGCAGTTATCAAGCAGATCGATAGCGATCGCCTGAGCTATTATCGCCATGCAGCTAATCAGGGGGGTTCGGCTGCCAGGAATACGGGGATTCGGCATGCTCAAGGAAAATATCTGGCTTTTCTCGATTCTGATGATGTTTGGCTACCAGATAAACTCAAGCTTCAGCTAGAGGCAATTTCACTTCATAGGACAAATTTAGCTAATCTAGATTTAGATAATGTAGTCTGCTATACTAAATTTCGAGTTATGCTACCAGCCTTTAATTATCCTGCGGTACTCCCTGCACGGGGTAAAACAGCAGAGGAGACGGTTGCTGATTATCTTTGGTTAGGAGGCGGCGAAATGCTGACCAGCTCGATGATGGTTGCGCGCTCGTTAGCAATGGCTAACCAATTTCAGCCAAAATTACCCCGCCACCAAGATTTAGATTTTGTCTTGGGTTTAGGTCGCCAGGGAGCAGAATTTATCTTTGTCGATCGCATACTGACTAATTGGCACAATGAACCAAGAGGCGATCGCATTTCTGATATCCCTGACTATCAGCCTTCATTGGACTGGATTGAACATTATCGAGACAAAATTTCCCCACGGGCATTTAATGGTTTTGTCTTCAAAGAAATAATGCCCAAAATGTTTGCCCACCCCTCTACTAAACCCCAAGCCATGAAACTTTTAGTTACGGGGTGGCGCGATGGGATGATTTCCTTTCCCAGCTTAGTAATTTTTCTTTCAAGACAGATAGTTCCAGTTCCCGTGCAGCAAATGTTGAAAAAAATTCTCAAAAAATAAGCCCGCTAATTACCAGAGAAATAAACTTTCTTTTGATATATCTTATTTAAATCTTTGATTAGCATTATGCTTGTTAAAACATTTGATAGTCTAAAAAATATTCGTAACCTATCCGAACTAAGATTACCAATTCTATTTTTCGGTATAGCGCTCTGGATTGTGATGCCAATTATAGGAATTATTCCCATTTTGCTGGCGATTCAGCTAGATCTTCTCGCTCCGCAACGCACCAAACCCAAGTTTTTTTGCTTGAACAATTGGCTACTCTTAGCCGTCGTCTTAACCATTACAATCTACGTATCTTCCTTTGATGTATTTGCCGATACTCAGGTTTACCTAAATATTTATAAGTCTCTAGATACCAATGGCATCTTTGATAATAGAATTGTCAAAGAGCGCAATGAGTTTGTCTTATTTCTCTTGCTTTATCCAGTAAATATTCTGACTAATGGCTCAGAATATTGGTGTTTATTTTTATTCTCTCTGCTGATTAACGCCAGCATATTTTTCTATATTGCTAGAGGATTTTCACCCCAATATTATCCTACTATCCTAATTCTGCTCTGCACTAATCCCTTTTACTATTCTCAAATATTTTACCTGCGACAGTTTCTTTCGGTCGTATTTGTCTTAATGGCAATGTTATGTTTGGATTCTGGATGGTTTTGGTTTTTTCTCTGGTCATTTATGGCAGTTTTTTCTCACACTACCAGCGCTATATATATCGGAATTTTACTAGTAATTAAGCTGATTTATCTTCTGGGTTCTAAAATAAAATTTAAGCTGCAAAAGAAAGACAAGGCTTTACTGTATTTAATTTTAGGAGTTTTATTAATACTGTTACTGTATTTTGGTTTGCAAGTATATAATAATCCCCAGCAAATCTATACTTATCTAGATGGATTATTGGAATTGTTACCCCAAAAAGAAGTAAGTACTTCTCTCCAAAGTAATTTGCAAGGCTATGATGGTCGAGATACCGATACATTTGTCTTAACTATTTATCGAGTAATTTCTTTTGCCAGTATCGGCGTGTTTGTACTTATTAGAGGATTTAAAAAGCTCTCCCCTAAATTGCTGTCCTTAGATCTATTTTATCTGATCTCTCTATATCAAATTGCCTTTATCTTAGTCACAGGTTTTAACCAAAGAATTGCCTTTATGATTTTGGCTTTCTATGGCATATTCTTTGATATTGGTTTAAATGACCAGAGTAAAGCCAAGCGACTCGGTACGGTGAGTTTGCTTACAATGTTTATCGTTGCTGCCAATACTTTCAACTTTTTCAGGCTCCAGGACGGAATGATTGATGCCAAAGGATGGAGTTTCTTTGAAGGTCAGCCTCTAGCAATGTCGCTGTACGATTATATAGTGTATTTTTTCCAGTCTATTTAGATTAGATCTACTTAAATCTATCAAATTTTATGTACGTAGTTGGTTATCCTAAATCAGGCAATACCTGGCTTTGTTTCCTGTTGGCTTATTGCCTCAACGCTGAATATGATGATTTGGATGCTCCAGGAATTCATCCTCAACAAGAATATCAACGTCGCTATGTCAAAGGCGGTTTATCACATCCTAGCTATCGAACTCAGTTAGGACAGGTATGGAAAACTCATAATCCAAAGCGGCAAGAAATGTCTTCTAATCAGCCAGTAGTGTATTTGCTGCGAGATGGGCGGGATGTAATGGTTTCCTACTTTTTTTACCAGCGAAAGATTGCTTTAAACAAGAATTCATCCGCCACAAATTGGTTGCAAAAATTAGGCAGTTTAGTTACTCCTGATTCTACTAATCAAGACTATTACGAAAATTTCTCTAGCTTTTTGCAGCGGCATACGGATCAGTGGGTAAGTCATGTTACAACCTGGTTAGAGCTTAATCCCCAGGTAATTGTTCGCTACGAAGATTTAAAAACAGAGCCAGAAGCAACTTTGAATAGAGTATTTCAGCAGTTGAATGTGGAGGTTGCCCCAGCCATAATTCAACAAGGCTTAGAAATTTTTGACTTCAAACAGTTATCTCAACGAAAAGAAGGAGAAGAAGACCGCAGCTCTTTTTTCCGCAAGGGAATTACAGGAGACTGGAAAAATCATTTTTCCCAGGACGACCTGGAATTTTTTCAGGCTAGAGCAGCTAAAGTTATGAGCCAGGCAGGCTACAGTCTAGCGGAAGATTAATTCTAGTCTAGTTAGACTAGAGCAGTGTAATCTTAGCCACAGAATTTGATTTGATGTTTCGCCGAAATTTTTTACTAATCTTGCTGGGTTGGCTACTAACTATCGTAGAAAAAAAAGCTGTTCGACCCCAGCCAAAATCTTTCCTTGCCCATGTTGCCAAGGAGCAAAGAGAAACCAAGCCGATCATGTTCTATATTGACCCCGACGGCAATGATTCTTGGTCTGGAAAGCAGGCGATCGCCGATGGTGAGGATGGTCCTTTTGCTAGCTGGTCAAAAGTGCAAGCGGCAATTAGGGAAATGCGATCGCCTTCGGCGACTCGTTTGCTAGAAGCAAATCGCCCCATCAAGGTTATTTTTGGCGAGGGAACCTATTGGCTAAAAGAACCAATTATCTTTACGCCAGAGGATTCGGGAACAGAATCATCTCCCATAACCTATCAAGCCGAACCAGGAAGTAAAGTTCTGTTTAGTGGCGGTCAGAAGATTACAGGCTGGCAGGAAACCCAGCTGAATCAACAACGACTGTGGGTAGTAGATCTACCCCTAGAGCTGAAGGGAATAAACTTTCAGCAGCTTTGGGTTAATAATCAAAGAAGAGGGCGATCGCGCTATCCTAGTCAGGGATATCTCAAGGTTAAATCGGTAAATAATCGTCAAGGAAAGCCTTGGACTGATGGCGATCGCAGTTTTCAATATCATGAGGGCGACCTACCGCCAAACATTAACCCCGTTGGCAGCGAAGCGGTAGTGCTGAGTCGTTGGCTCGATTATCGCTTGCCTGTTCGCAAGATTGAGCGTCAGCAGCAGACTTTACAGTTTGACCAAGAGAGCGTGTTTCAAATCCTGGCAAACGATCTGTACTATTTAGAAAATGCCTGGGATTTTTTTGACACTCCTGGGGAATGGTATTTAGACCGCCAGCTTGACCGTCTTTTCTATCTACCCCTCGCCGAAGAATCAATTATCGATACGGAAGTAGTGGCACCCGTTCTTTCCAGCCTGATAAAGTTTGAGGGAACACCCGAAAGCGATGCGACCCTGCGTCGCCGCAAGGCGCAAACGCCAGTTCCTTCAACGGGTCACAGACCCGCAACGGACTGGCTTGGGAACGCGCATCAAGAAAGCGATCGCTTTGTCGAGCATCTGGAATTTAATCATCTGTCTTTTGCCCATACTGACTGGCACCTACCGCCAGGAATATCAGGCTACAACCAAAATTCCTGGGGCGTTTCAGGGGCAATTATGGCAAACGGAATACGTAACTGTCGCTGGCGGTTCTGTACTTTTAAACATCTAGGCAATTATGGCATCGAGCTGTTTCGCGGTTGTCAGCACAATCAAATAACTAGCTGTTCCTTCTTTGACTTGGGTGCAGGAGCAATCAAAGTAGGGGAGAGACAAACCTATGTGCCGCAAATATCTCCAGCAGAAGTATCTCACCACAATACCCTGACTTATAACCACGTTTACGATGGCGGCAAATTTTTTCCTAGTGCCGTCGGTATCCGCGTGGTTCAGAGTCACCACAATTTAATTGCCCACAATCACGTCCACGATTTATACTACACGGCAATTTCTGCACGGGGTACCTGGGGATTTAGCGAAACTCAAGCCTATGCCAATGTCATCGAGCATAATTACGTTCATCATATTGGCAGGTTGAGTAATGGCGAGGGACCTATTTTGAGTGATATGGGCGGTATTTATACTTTAGGGGCGCAAAGGGACACGGTGATTCGTCACAATAAAATTCACGACGTTCATGGACTACGTTACGGTGGTTGGGGAATTTATCTCGATGAAGGTAGTTCTTATCTGGTAGTCGATCGCAATCTAGTTTATCGGACAAGTCACAATGGTTTTTTTCAGCATTACGGCAAAGATAATCTCATTTGTCGCAACATCTTTGCTTTTGGCGGCAAGTTTCAGCTACGGCGCGATCGCCAAGATCTCAAGTATGCTCGGGCAGGAAATTTTACTAGCTTCCGCTTTATCAACAACATTGTGTATTGGCAACAGGGTCGCTTTACGCTGAACTCAGCAGCAGATTTACGCTCTCAGGCGGTCTTTGAAGATAATATTTACTGGAAAGTTGGTCAACCTGATTTTTTAATCGCCTATGTATCTTGGCAGGAATGGCAAAAAGGCGATCGCCATTCTCAAGTAGTCGATCCTTTGTTTGTGGCACCTCAAAAGGGTAATTTTGCCCTACAGCCGAATTCTCCAGCTTGGAAGTTGGGTATTGGCTCCTTCATCACTGATAATTAAGCATCACCTAATTTTATTGACGAAGTTGTGAAAGTTCTGAATTTGAGTACTCAGGATCTACGGGGTGGCGCGCCTCGTGCCGCTTATCGGCTACATCATGGTCTGTTGGCAGCAGCAGTTGATTCTAAAATGTTAGTCCAGAATGGTACTAGTGACGAGGCAGCGATCGTTTATCCCCAAACCAAGCTAGCTAAAGCCTGGAACTACATGCGACCGACTTTGGATAAGCTTCCTGTAATGCTTTATCGACAACGGGAGGCTGTCTCCCTTGACGGCCACCAGGGGACATCGGGCAACGCCTCGACCTCACCCTTGACGTAGTCCTTCTCCGCCACGGTGCCGTTGGAGGTCACATCCCCGGCGATGACGCGCACCGCGACGGCATCCTCACCGAGAGCCTCTATCAGGAGCGGATAGAGCTCCTTGTGCGGATGCACGCTGCCAGGCGTCGACCGCGGCACCGAGCACCTGATGACCGGGCCGTCCCGTACCTCCTCCGCCTCGCCGGCTACGGGATCACCAAACCCAAGAACCGGGTCCCGGGCCTGGATGTCGCCGGTGTCGTCGTCGAGGTGGGGTCCGCCGTCACCCGATTCGTCGCAGGTGACGAGGTGTTCGGCGTCGCCAATGGGTCGTTCGCCGAGTTCGCCACGAGCCTCGGAGAACAACCTCGTTGCCAAGCCGTCACAATTGAGCTTTGAAGAAGCGGCCGTCGTTCCCGTGTCGGCAGTCACGGCCCTGAAGGCCCTCGTCGACGTCGGCGGCGTGGAGGCCGGCCAGCGGGTGCTGGTAGTCGGCGCATCAGGCGGGGTCGGCACCTACGCCGTGCAGCTGGCGAAGGCACTCGGAGCCGACGTCACCGGCGTGGCCAGCACCTCCAAACTCGAGATGGTCCGTTCGCTCGGTGCCGATCACGTCATCGACTACACGACGACCGACTTCGCCGACGGCGATCACGCCTACGACCTCGTTCTCGACATCGGCGGACGCAGCGGCATCGCTCGACTCCGCCGGGCGCTGACCAAGAACGGCACCCTCGTGATCGTCGGCGGCGAAGATGGCAACCGCTTCACCGGCGGCATCGGCCGTCAGCTCCGCGCTGTCGCTCTCTCACCGTTCGTCAGCCAACGATTGACGACGTTCATCGCAACCGTGCACCACACGCTCATCGAACGGCTGGCCGAGTTCATCGCAGCACGGCCAGGTCACACCCTTGGTCGGCCAACGGTTCGAGCTCGAGGAGCGTTCCCGAGGCCATGCGCCAACTCGCCGCCGGCAGGCCAGCGGCAAGACCGCCATCACCGTTCGCCCTGCCGACCAGAACTCATGACAAGCCTCTCCGCCGTTGCCCACAGCGAATTCGAGACGACATTCATCCTGGTCGCTCTCCTCGCCGCACTCGCCGGCGGCGGCAGGACCGCTCGCCGCCGCACCTCTCTCACACCCACCGAAAGGAAAGAACCATGACCATGACCATCCACCCCGCGCAGCGTCTCAAGGAACTCCACGAGAGCAACGAACGTACCCAACGTGCTGCCGAGCACATTCGTGCGTGCCGCGTTCTCGAAACAACGGTACCGCCGTCACACCCAGGGAGGTTCGTCGTGAGCGCCGCCACCGTGGCCGCGAGCGCCGCATCGATCGCAGCGGCCGCCAGCGCCACCCCGTCGCCGTTGGATCGCACCATCAACCACGAGACTTGGAGACATGCAATGCACGCACTACTCGACTTTCCGCAGCCCACCCTGATCGCCGTCAACGGCGCCGAACTCGAAGTCTTCGAGGCCGGCCACGAGAACAAAGGCAACCCGATCGTGCTCTGTCACGGCTGGCCGGGCATGCCTTCACGTGGCGTCACCAAGTTCCAGCCCTCGCTGCAGCCGGGTACCACGTCATCGTTCCGAACCAGCGCGGCTACTGGGATTCGTCACGGCCGACGGACGTGGCGGCCTACGACATCGAACATCTGAGCGGCGACCTTGTCGTGCTGCTCGATCACTACGGCTACGACAAAGCCGTCTTCGTCGGCCACGACTGGGGCGCGAACGTCGTGTGGGGAACCACTTGCTGCACCCATCGTGCTGTCGACAAGGTCATCGCGGTCGAGCATGCCCTACCAGGAGCGAGGCGATCAGCCCTGGGTCGAGATGATGGAACAGATCCTCGGCGACGACTACTACTTCGTCCACTTCAACAGCCACCCCGGTGTCGCCGACGCCGTGCTCGACGCGTACACCGAGCGATTCCTCCGCAACATGTACCGAAAGAACGAGCCGCCCGCCCGCTCGAACTCTCGATGATCAACGTCGCACGAGCAGAGCACCCGGCGGGTGAGCCCATCATGGGTGACGATGAACTCGCAGTTTTCGTGTCCGCCTTCGAATCGTCCGGCTTCACCGGAAGTATCAACTGGTACCGAAACCTCGACCGGAACTGGCACCTCCTCGCCGACGCCGATCCGGTCATCCAACAACCCGCACTCATGATCTACGGCGACCGCGACGCGATTCCGAAGTCGCCGAACCTGACGACATTCGTGCCCAACGCAGATGAGATCAGCCTCGACTGTGGTCACTGGATCCAGGAGGAGAAGCCCGAAGAGACAACCCAGGCGATCCTCGACTGGCTCGGTCGATAGGCCTCCGCTGCTGGGGATCCGTGAATCGGTGGTCGACCACAACGCACACGTCAGCGCAGTGTTGAGCTCCGGCGATTCGGCGAGGCAACGCCCCGTCGTGATGCCACACACGTCCGTGACAGCGTCGAAGTCAACGATCAGACGTCGCTGTTCCGACGCAACGTCCTTGTCCGCAGCGAATCCTGCCCGGCCATCGAGGTTCTGAGCGACGTCAGAGCAGTCCGTGTTGCCGTGCAGCGTGGACCGCTGGCTTGCGGCCGTCCACGCCGAGCTTGCGGTAGATCGCCTTGCAGTGCGTCTTGACCGTGTTGAGCGACACGTACAGCTCACTCGGCGATCTCGCGTTGCGACAGCTGCGACGGCAGGTAGCGCAGCACGGCGAGCTCGCGTTCGGTGATCTCCTCGACGAGTTCGGTCGATGGCCGGAGCCCGCACGCCGAGCCCGTGGCGGGCCTCGATGCGTGCCAGCGTCGCGCCGACGATGCCGGCGTCGGGGCACCGGTCGACGGTCTGCCGGGCTTCACGAAGCAGCTGCGGGCCCGGCCGGGTCGTCGTGCTCGCAGGCTGTGTCGCCGACGAGGGCGAGGACGTATCCGAGTGTGAACGGCTCCGGTGCCCGTCGGGCGAGCTCGATGGCGCGTTCGGCGGCGGCGGCTCGTTGATCGGGGTCGGATGTGGTGCGAGCGAGGATGGCGTGGGAGATCGACAGCTGCGGCGACTCGGCGACGCCGTGGCCGCGGGCGTGTTCCAGGCTCGCCGCCGCGTGTTCGGCCGCGGCGGTCGGTTGCCCGACTCCATCTCGACGACGGCAGCGAGACCCGGGGCGACCGTCAACGCATAGTCCGACGGTTCGGAGGCGCCGAGTTCACGGGCGATTGCGATGTACCGGCGCGCCGCGTCGAACATCCCTGCCCACGTGTGGGCGGCGACCAGCCCGATGGCCTGGGTCGACTCGGTCGGCTCGGTCCATGCGCCGGCGATCGAGAGCGCTTCACCGAGGTCGCCTTCGGCGAGGTGCACCATGATGCCGAGCGACGCGGTGAGGTTGGCGTCGGTGCCGTCGTCGAACTCGGCGGCGACGTCGTAGTAGTGCCGGGCACCGGCGAAACGACCCGTCGCTGAGGTTGATCCAGCCCCGCACGAGGGCGCTCGGCGAGTGGCGTTCGGGCAGGTCGCCGAGTCGGTCGAGCAGGCGGAGCACGGTGAAGATCTGTCCGCCGTTGAGCAGCGCGGTGGCGTGGATCGGCGATGAGGTCGCCGGCGGTGACGAGATCGCCACCCGCGATGTAGTGCTCGATCGCGGTGTACATGTCGCCGTGCTCGTGGTGCCACGCGGCGGCGGCGAGATGCAGATCGGGCAGGCGGTCGGGGATCTCACGCTCGGCCTCCAACCGGAGGAGGTCGCGCAGCAGATGGTGGTAGCGGAACGAGGTGCCGGTCCGATCGAGACCCGACGACCAGCTGATTCGAGGCGGCGGTACGCGCCAGCCACGGCTGCCGTCGGTCGACCCGGTGACGGCGTCGATCAGCGGACCGGTGAGCTGATCGAGGATCGACGTTTCGATCAGGCGTCGGCGCTCGTCGGGTGAGATCGACGCGAGCGAGTTCGTCGGTGAGGTAGTCGACGACGAGCTGATCGTCGCCGCGGAATCCGGAGATGAATCCGTGGCGGTCGTCGACGCCGGCGAGCGAGAGTCCGGCCAGGACGAGCCCGGCCGCCCACCCCTCGGTCCGGTCGCACAACTCGTCGAGCATCTGCCGATCGAGGAGCGAGCGAATCGAGGAGGTCCAGCAGCCTCGTCGGCGTCGAAACGCAGGTCGGCGGCGCGGATCTCGGTGAGCTGACCGCTCGGACGCGGAGGCGGCCGAGCCGGAACGGACGGGTCGGTGCGGGTCGCGATCACGATCCGGACGTGGTCGGGGCACAGTTCGACGAGCCGTTCGACGCCGGCATGCACGGCCGGGTTGTCGATCACGTGATAGTCGTCGATCACGACCACC
>CAVRWR010000104.1:0-15172 GCA_963724445.1 uncultured cyanobacterium
TACGAGTGGATGAATAGCCAGAAGAGGCGCGATCGCATTTAGCACGATTGGCGGAACTAGAGCGATCGCCGAATAGTCTTAAATTACTCAAACGCTCTAATAAGGTGGGAGCTTTAACTCGACTAGCCCGATCAATTTCAACCTTGCCACTTTGCACTGATACTTGGGTATTACCAGCTTTGACCTCAATTTCATTAGCATGGGCAATTCCTGTATATAAGCCAACAATAACAGGAGCAGTCATGAGTAATATAGATTGTTTAAACATAATTTGTATAACTCCACTTAGAAAAATAATTTAGTTTGCGATCGATCGATTTCAGGCTTAATCTTGTTCAGATATTGTGACCTAGATGAGAAATTAGTAATTAGCCGATCGGGTAAGAGACAGTAAAGAAAACTTTGGTTTTACTAACTTAAATAGAGCCAAATTGTTGTAGGTTAATTGTAAGTAGTAAAATATTAAGTCAACGTTACCTTACTATCTTAAGTACGTTTGCTTGATTTTTTTTATGCAGCTTTTTTCTCCTCAAACTCATCAATATTTTTTTAACCTACTACCAAAGCTAATTTTGGGTTGGGGCATGACTTCACTCTTCTTTAGTCCCGTTCATGCCAGCACAGTTGTTAAAGAAGCTGAGATTTACAAGATTCGCAATCAGGTAGAGCTAAATTTGGGCAATCAACCAGATTGGTTAAAGGCAAAACTGGGGGATGTAATTATTCCTCAAGATTCCGTTCGCACTGGGGCTAATTCTCGCGCCGATATTTTGTTTGATGAAGGTACATTAGTTAGAACTGGTGCTGGAACTATTTTTCGCTTTCCCCCAGGTAAAAGAAATTTTGAACTAACTAGTGGTGCTGCTTTGATCATGATTCGTCCCGAACAGGGGCAGAGTACGATCAGCACTCCCGAAGCCAAAGTAGTATCTCAAGGAACAGCCTTATTTGTGCAGCACAACCCAGAAAGCAGTTCTTCTTTGATTGGTGTCCTGACTAATAGTCCTGCGGGTTTAGTCCAGGTATCTAGTACGAATGGAGAGGTAACGCTAAAATTACAGGCTGGTGAGTTTGTTTCTATAGTCAACGGAATTGTGGGCTTGGTAGAGCATTTTGCGTTACCAATATTTTACGAAACCGTCGAACTTGCCGCTGGTTTGGGTATGAACCCCGAAGCAATGGAGAAAATGTTGGCACAAGAATCTCCCGAAGTACAAACTACTATTAGAGCGGTTCAGGCTGAAGCGATAGATCCCTTACAAAATCAGTTAGCGCAGCTACAAAACTTCTGTAGACTGAGAGTCGAAACCGAAAATTTGTCTTCTTTACTCCAGCTTTTGGGCATTAGTACTGCGGGAGCCAAAGTCAATTTGGCAATACCTGAGACAGATTTATCGGTGATCCCTCTGCGATCGCTTGGGGGCATAACTTGGTTAAAAGAATATTGCCAAGAAAATCAAGTGCTTCCAGGTTTAGAAACAAATTTTCCTGAAATCTAAATAATTAGTCAAAATTAATTTGAGAAACTGTAACAAGATTTACTTAAACATTACAGATTATTACTTTGTTTTTAATAAAGAAGACTAAGGTAGGCATAATCTTTTATCTTCAATATCGACAGATGTTTTACACATCTAGTCAAAATAATGAAAAAATAAATTTGTTGTCAAAATTTAGGAGAGCTCAATGCTTGACGCTTTTTCCAGAGCTGTAGTAAGTGCAGATAGTAAAACTGCTTGTATTGGTGGAGATGAACTAAAATCTCTCAAAAACTTCATCTCTGACGGAAACAAACGCCTCGATGCTGTAAACGTAATTGCTAGTAACGCTAGCTGCATCGTATCTGACGCTGTTGCAGGTATGATTTGTGAGAACCAAGGCTTGATTCAAGCTGGTGGTAATTGCTACCCTAACCGTCGCATGGCTGCTTGCTTGCGTGATGGTGAAATCGTTCTACGTTATATCACTTATGCTGTTCTTTCTGGTGATGCTTCTGTACTAGAAGATCGTTGCTTGAATGGCTTGAAAGAAACTTACACTGCTCTTGGTGTACCTCTTCAGTCCACTGGTCGCGCAGTGGGTATCATGAAGGCTGCTTCTTTAGCTCACATCAACGGCACTAACAGTGAAGCTCAGGCTGGAAGCAGATATAAGAAGAATGAAATGATCGATGGAGATTGCTCTGCGATTACTTCTGAAGCAGCTAGCTACTTTGATCGTGTGATTTCTGCTCTTAGCTAGAGACCCTTTTGATTTTAGCCAATAATCTAAAACAATTGGCAGAAAGTGAAGATAAATATCACTTTTTAGAATAAGCAATCTAGGAGATATCCAAATATTATGAAATCTGTTGTAACTACAGTTGTCACTGCTGCTGATGCGGCGGGACGCTTTCCCACTACTTCTGATCTAGAGTCAGTACAAGGTAGTCTTCAACGTGCTGCTGCTCGTATGGAAGCTGCTGAGAAACTAGCTAGCAACATTGATAATGTTGCTCAAGAAGCTTATGATGCTTGCATCAAAAAGTATTCTTACTTGAACGATAATGGTCAGGCTAACTCTACTGATACCTTCAAAAGCAAATGTCTTCGTGACATCAAGCACTACATGCGTCTAGTCAACTACTGCCTAGTTGTTGGTGGTACTGGTCCTTTAGACGAATGGGGTATTGCTGGACAACGTGAAGTATATCGCGCTTTAAACTTGCCTACTGCTCCTTACGTCGAAGCTTTGACTTTTGCACGTAACCGTGGTTGCGCTCCTCGCGATATGTCTTCTCAAGCGTTAGTTGAATACAATGCTCTATTAGACTATGTAATCAACTCTCTTTCCTAAGAGACTGATTAAGAGTTTAAGTTTCATTGGCACAATAAGCAGATAATATTTCTGTTTAAATAATGGGGGCTTTGGGTCTGTTGCTATGACTTTAGTAGGTTTTGGTATCAGTCTTAAAGCCCTTGTTGTATATTTGCTGATTTTTTAGTTGTTTATCAAAAGAATTATTCGATTTAATGACTATAGACGCTTTATTTGCCAAAGCTGAAGCATCCTAATCCTAATCTGCGCAGCAAGGCGATGCATGAGATTGCCGAGGCGAAAGATCAGAATACTATTCCTCGTTTAATGAGCATTCTCAATCAGGAAGATGTAACCTATCGTAGAGCAGCCGTAAAGACTCTGGGAGTAATTGGCGCAGAAGCTGTTCCTCCTGTAGTAGATTCCCTGCTCAACAGTGATAATTCCACAGTACGCTCTAGCTGTGCCAAGGTATTGGCTCAAATCGTAGTCAACCATCCAGATGTACCAATGCCAGAAGCTGGTATTCAAGGTTTAAAACAAGCGCTGAAAGATCCTAATCCAGTGGTATATATCCCTACGGTGATGACTTTAGGTGAAATTGGCTCTCCTGTATTCGATTTATTAGTGGAAACTCTCAACACTACCGATAATCCAGCATTGGGTGTAAGCATCATCAATGCCTTGGGTTCTATGGGAGATCCTAGAGCGGTAGAAGTGCTAACCAATCTCAGTAATAATAAGTCTGCCGATCCTTATCTTCAAGAATCAGCCACCAGCGCTTTATCTCGTTTGGAAATGGTAATGAAATACAACGGTTAGATTATTTGTAGATTATTTAGTTTAGTTCAAAAGCGATCGCGGTTTTGGGCAAGCTAGAGATATGTTTAAACCACTGCTCTCGGTATTTCTCAAATCACATTGCGCATTTTGTCAGCGCTCTACTGCGGATATTCTGTGCGAATACTGTTGGCAAAAGCTATCTAGTCATCAGTTTTCCCAAAGCGATCGCCTTAAAATTTACCAGGCTCAAGCTACATTTGCCTGGGGTAGATACGATGGACAGTTAAAAAGAGCGATCGCCCTGATGAAGTATGAAAATAAGCCAGAAATCGGTGGTTTATTAGGTAAATCTTTTGGGACAGGTTGGTTAGAGTGTAAATTGACCAAACTGCAAACAAAAGTGACTGTCGTACCAATTCCGCTGCACCGTAAGAAGCAAAAAGAGCGCGGCTTTAACCAAGCAGAAATCATCGCCAAGAGTTTTTGTCAGATAACAGGATATAAATTAAATACTCAAGCTTTGATCCGTATTAGAGAAACAGAGTCTATGTTTAATTTGGTAAGTTCGATTGAGAGAGCTAGCAATTTACAAGATGCATTACGCATAGGGACTAAATTACCTAAGTATCCTGTTTTATTAATTGATGATATTCACACGACAGGAACTACCGTTAAAGAAGCAATTAAAGTATTGCAGCAGAAAAAAATTGCGGTTGTTGGTGTGGCAGTAGCAGCAAAAGCAGGTTTATTTAAGTAATAAGTAATAAGTAATGGATCGGAAAAAATATCTTGTCGATTGTGAATGGTTAATTGAACAGTTAGATAATCCTCAAGTAGTTATCGTAGATTGTCGTTTTCAGTTGGCCGATCCCAACTGGGGAGAGGAGCATTATCGCCATAGTCATATCAAGGGCGCATATTATTTAGATCTCGATCGCGATCTATCAAGTCAAGTCAAGTCTCATGGCGGAAGACATCCCCTACCTGATAGCGATCTGCTAGCACAAAAATTTACTCAGATGGGAATCATCAAACATGATACTCTTGTTGTGGCTTATGATGATTCTCGTTTTGCTTTTGCTTCACGTCTCTGGTGGTTGCTACGATATCTAGGACATGATTCTGTAGTTTTACTCGATGGAGGCTGGAATGATTGGCTCAAGAAGGGTTATCCTGTAAGCAATGCCATCCCAGAGCAAAAATTAGGCAGTTTTATCCCCCAGCCAAATCCAAATTTGCTGGTCGAGATAAATACAGTAAAATTATTTCAGGATAATGATTCTGTAACTATAGTAGATTCGCGCGATCGCGATCGCTACTTGGGATTAAGAGAACCGATCGATCCCATACCAGGAAGCATCCCAGGTGCGGTTAATTCTCCCTGGAAACGGGTAAGTAATGATGAATCAGGCTATTTGAAACCTTTAGAATATCAGCAACAGCTATGGCAGCAATATCAGCCAGCAGAAGAGATCGTTGTCTACTGTGGCTCTGGAGTGACAGCCTGCGTCAACCTATTTTCCTTGAACTTGGCTGGATTTAAAAATACCAAGTTATATCCTGGCGGCTGGAGTGATTGGTGTTCTTATTTGACTAACAAGCTCTAAGCTCTAAGCTAACCGCTTCGCGGTTTTAATTGTTGATTGAGGAACATACTAGATGCAAACGCGGATGTTTATGTGGCGGTGGCAACATACCTACAAAAATGCGATCGCCCATCTTTTGAACAGCATCTTCAAAATTATGGAGTTGCCGATAGAATCTAGGATCTTTATTATCGGCATTCCTGTCGTTAACCAAGATATTGCCCAAATTTGCTTTCATCCTGAAGATTGTGGGTTTGATGTTGAGGATTTCCACCAGGTATTTGCGATCGCCGAAAATAATTTTGCCAACGATCCCGAACAGTTATTTTTTATGGGTGCAACGCACCAGAATCAGGCACACAAAGATTCACTCTATCCCAAAGCGCTACGCAAAGCGGTGCAGTCCCTTCTAGAACAGTATGATGCTGAACGAAACCAGGTTTCCTTCTGTAGCTTGCCGATTCAAAAAAACGATCGCTGGATTATGACGGTGATTCAACTCAATCAGCCAGATTTTGCCAGCCAATATCAATTAAACAAAGCAATCCATGAAATCAACCCGATGCGTCAACTCAGAATTGAACGCTGTTTTCTTGAGGCACTAATCTATCGGGTGTTAAAGGAGGGTGAGGTAGAACTGGAAAGCTCATCGGAAGGCAATATTTCTTCCCTCGGAAATTCCGAAAGGGTGATTGAAGATGCTGCATCCAGCCTGTTGAAATCAGTGGAAGTCCACATTAATCAATGGAATAAAGTCGATCTGCTCTCCTTTGCCAATGCGATCGCCGCGGAACGATATGAAGGTGCCGCTAGCGAAGGAAGATTGATTATCTGTCAAACTAATCATCCCGATATTTCTGCCAAAATTAAGCTAAAAACGCCGATTAAGATCTATAACTATCGGGGAATTCGCAAGCTGCTGGAAGTTTCTAGTACCAAAATGGCTCTTTTGTGTGACGTTGAAAGCGTGTGGGGATTGGGCATCCCTCTTGATACCTATCAACCCAGGCTCGAAAACCTCTTTGAGATTAGATTTGCTGAATATCATACCTGGGAATTAGTTCATGCAGAAAATATTATGCTGCGGGTAAAATATCGCCAAGCCAGGTTACCCAGAGCGCGTTTTGACCAGCAGCTATTTTATCAGCACATTTACCAGCTATTTAAGGTTGACGATAGCACCGCCAGAATATTAATCAGGGCAGTGGAGACGGCGGTGGAACAACGCCACGGCACCATGTTAGTAATTACTCCCAATGCCGAACCAGAAACCAAGCGATTGGGCGCTCAAAGTACGGTAATCGATCCAGTTATTGCTTCCCCAGATATTGTTTCCCACCTGTCTAGTGTCGATGGCGCAATCCTTATTTCTCCCGAAGGCATAATTTATTCTTTTGGCGTAATTCTTGATGGTAAAGCTTCCGAAAACGGTAATTGCGATCGAGGTGCCAGGTATAATTCAGCAATTCGCTATATCGATGGAGAAAGAAGCCGCAACATTAGCTGTCTTGCTCTAATCGTCTCGGAAGATGGTTATGTTGACCTTTATCCCAATTTTAAATAATGCTCGCTTTGTAGAATAAGATGGCTGTTCATCGCCAAAATATATATCACTTATTAGCAATAATATGCAATTATTTGATTGAGATTAGAAAAATTACTACCCGCTTTAAAAAATTTTCGCCACTGCCCATGTCAGATTCATCTATTGCCCAAAAGTTAAAATCTCGTCGTCAATTTATTCAATGGGGTTTGCTAACTTGTGGTATTTCTGCTGCTGTGCTGCACTTGAAGATAGAAGAGGTTCAAGCCACATCGGTTAAAATTCCTCCAGTGCCAAAGTCAGACAGCGATTTAGTTTCGAGCTTCGACCCGATGAAAATTTTACGGGAATTTGATTATGGTACTGTCAAGCAAGAAAATGGACGTACCGTTAGAGAATTTCAACTTTATGCTCACAGTACGCCGATCCAGTTAAATAGTGCCATCAGCTTTGTTAGCTGGAATTTAAACGATCGCGTTCCTGCACCAACTTTAAGAGCGACGGTCGGCGATCGCGTCCGCGTTGTGTTTCATAATGAAGATGGACATTCCCATAGCCTACATTTTCATGGAGTTCACCCCGCAGAGATGGATGGCATGAAGTCCGTCCGACGAGGTAACACTTATATTTATGAGTTTGATGCCGAACCCTATGGCGTTCATCCCTATCATTGTCATGTAGCACCAGTAAGCCGTCATGTCGGGAAAGGATTGTATGGCTTGTTGATTGTCGATCCTCTAGAAGGTCGTCCTGCTGCCGATGAAATGGTCATGGTCATGGGTGGCTACGATCTCGATAGTGATGTCGGCAATGAGCTATATGCTTTTAACGGTATTCCTAACTATTATCGCGACTATCCAATTCCCATTTATCAAAACCAGTTAATCCGTTTATACGTACTTAACATGATTGAGTATGACCCTGCCGTTACCTTTCATATCCATGCCAATATGTTTCAGGTCTATCGAACTGGTCGTAGCTTAGAACCCAATGAAGAGAGCGATGTAATTACTATGGGAACTGCTGAACGGCATATTTTAGAGTTTGCCTACAAGTATCCTGGCAAATATATGTTCCATCCGCATCAAGACTATATTGCCGAACATGGGTGCATGGGTTTCTTTGATGTAATTGCTGAAGAATCATAATACGGCTAAATCACAGATAAAAATTAATGATTGTTCAAGCTATTGACTTTTATTATCAATACCCGATAAAGTACTAATTCAAGATAATTAAGAATAACTGTCAATAAAACTAGTATGTCTACTCGAATTAAAACTATAGAACTTTTTCTGGCTTTAGGTTTCGCCACTGCTGTAGGAACACAAGCTGTATCTGTCGATGCTCATGATGCTGATGAAATATTTACTGGATCGAGTGCAGATTGGTTGTTAATTGCTCAAGGCGGCGAAGGGGAAGAATCTGCTGAAGGCGGTGAAGGCGGTGAAGGTGGCGAGAGTGCCGAAGGTGGCGAGAGTGCCGAAGGTGGCGAGAGTGCCGAAGGTGGCGAAGGCGGTGAAGGTGCGGTATCTACTGGGGACTCAGACGTGGACTATATGACAGTTCTGGGTTTGATGAAAGGTCACTTAAATGCCGCTCAAGAACTTATTGCGCTAAAGAATTACGAGGAGGCAGAACCTCATATTGCACACCCTGTTAACGAACTATATGGCGACATAGAAACTGTCCTCCCAGAGAAAGGTGTAGAAGACTTTAAGCCGACCTTAACTCAGCTTCACGATTTGATTCAATCTGCACCAGATTCCCCTGAAGTAGAGACTTTATTAGCTGAATCCCAGACATCGATTGATAATGCGATCGCCGCTATCCCAGAAGAACAGCTAAAATCACCAGAATTTGTCATCGACGCAATGGTAGGGATGCTCAAAAATGCCGCCACCGAATATGAGGCAGCGATTATTGATAATCAGTTTGTCGAAATCGTGGAATACCAAGACTCCAAAGGATTCGTTGACTATGCCGCTGAACTATATCAAACTGTTGCCGAGCAAAAAAGCCAAGCAGATCCAGAAGGACACCAAACTATTACTGATAGCCTCGCAGAACTAAAAACCGCCTGGCCCTCTATTGAGCCACCAGAAGCACCTATCAAAAAACCGTCGGAAGTTTCTGGCTTAGTCACCCAAATTGAATTTAGCAAATAGTCAGTAGTCAGGATAAGCGATCGTGAAATATGGTATTCTTTGTCCTCCAGGTGCAGGACATCTCAACCCAATGTCTGCCTTAGGTTATGAACTCCGACAGCGGGGACATCAAGTTATCATATTTGGCTTACCTGATGTAAAAACCTATGCCACTGCTGCCAAGGTAGATTTTTATCCCATTGGTGCAGATCGATATCCTTTGGGTAGTACAAAGCGATCGCAAGAACAGCAGATATTATTGAAATTACTTAACAAACTCAATTAACTACTATCCCCACTGGTCAACCATATTGTTTGCTAAAACATGATTTTTTCTATCGATCGCATACTTTCTCCTGATGAATTAAACGAGATTAAACAAGTCTTATCCCAAGCAGAATTTGTCGATGGAAAATTAACGGCGGGTTGGCACGCTAAATTAGTTAAGAACAATCAACAATTAAAGACAGGAACTTCTTATCAGGAGTTAAAGACCAAGATCATCAATGCCTTAAATAAAAATGCTTTGTTCTCAACCGCTATTCGTCCCAAGTCGGTTCATTCGTTGTTATTTAGTCGATATAGCGAAGGGATGTCTTATGATACCCACGTTGATAATGCGCTGATGACGGTTGGTTCTGGGTTGTGTCGTTCCGATGTTTCTTTTACCCTATTTCTCAACTCTCCTCAAGATTATCAAGGAGGGGAATTAATTATTGAAGGGGTGCAAGAAGAACAAAGCTACAGGCTAGAGGCAGGCTCGGCAATTTTCTATCCTTCTACCACTTTGCATCGAGTAAACCCCGTAAAAGGAACAAGAATGGTAGCAGTAGGTTGGGTACAAAGCCTAATTCGTGATGCCAGCGATCGCGAAATTCTGTTCGATCTAGAAACGGCACGTCGGGCGATCTTTGCCAAATCTGGGAAAACTCCAGAGTTCGATTTGGTTTCTAAGAGTATTGCTAATTTGCTTCGTAAATGGGCTGAAGTATAACTATTCTAAATAAAAATTAACGTTAAATATTCTTAACTTTGAGTTTTATTGCATCCTAGCTCTAATACAGCGGTTTGCAGGCACTTTGGGGACACCAAATTTTAATCTTGGTGAGCGCACCTATGCACCCAAAAGTCTATCTGTCCCCTATCTAGATGAAAACCGCTGTAAGTTCAAGAGTTATGATTGTTACGGAATTTTAATTGGCAAACGAATATTTTAAAGCCATGCTTAGTATTAATCTCAACAACTAATGTTCAATTTACTTAATGTTTTATTTGCTTTTATTGTAGTAGGGTTTTTGCTGCTAATTGCCAGGCTAATAAAGCACAATGTCAGGCTTTTTCAGACTCTTTATCTACCAGAATCGATTATCGCTGGGGCGATCGCCTTGGTCTTAGGTTCGAGTGCTTTAGGTGCGATCGCCGTATCCATGGGTGCCAACCCAGACTCTTATCTTGCTGGAGGGGTGTTCCCTGAGGCGATGCAAGAAGTTTGGTCCCAGTCTCCAGGGGTATTTATCAACATTGTTTTTGCTGCCCTATTTCTAGGAGAGCAGATTCCTAATCCGAAAGATATCTGGCGTAAAACCGCTCCCCAAGTTGCTTTTGGGCAGACTTTAGCCTGGGGTCAGTATGTACTGGGTATTCTAGTTACCCTGCTTATCTTAACTCCCTTATTTGGTGCCAACCCCATTACTGGAGCCTTAATCGAAATTGGCTTTGAAGGAGGACATGGTACGGCAGGAGGGATGGCAGATACTCTAACAGACTTAGGTTTTACTGAAGGGGGTGATTTGGCATTAGGCTTGGCTACCGTAGGTATTGTTTCGGGAATTTTATTTGGCACGGCATTGGCTCACTGGGGTCGCCAGAAAGGCTATATTCAATCTATACCCGAACCCGTTAGCGATGGAGATGCTCAGTTCCAGGAAACAGCACCCACGGAAACCAGTGCAGTACTAGCAAAAAGAGCGGGGTTAATGCGGAATCTCCTTATCGATCCTCTATCCATAAACTTTGGTTTTACTGGACTAGCGATCGGTATTGGTTGGATAATTCTACAAATCCTCACTTTGATTGAGTCGGCTACTTGGGGAAAAAATGGCTTAGAGCTTGCAGCGGCAGTCCCTTTATTTCCCATGGCTTTAATTGGCGGGATTATTATTCAAGTCGTAATGAATCGTCTTGACCTAGACGTATTAATTATTAGAAGGCTACAGGAAAGAATCGCTGGAGTTGCCTTAGACCTTTTGGTGGTAACTGCTTTGGCTTCAATAAACTTGGCTGTCTTAGGAGCCAATCTCGGCATCTTCTTAACCCTCTCAATTGTGGGTATTACCTGGAACGTTCTGGCGTTTATCTATCTTGCCCCCCGTATTTTACCAGTATATTGGTTTGAGCGAGGTATTGGAGACATGGGTCAGTCGATGGGAGTAACTGCGACAGGTATTCTTTTGATTCGGATGGTCGATCCAGATAATCGTACTGGAGCTTTTGAAAGTTTTGGCTACAAGCAATTGTTCTTTGAACCCATTGTTGGAGGTGGTTTATTCACCGCTGCTGCGCCAGCTTTGATCGTTCGATTTGGCTCAATCTCAATTTTGTTTTTGACCGCTGGATTACTGGCGTTCTGGCTAATTTTTGGCATAATTAACTGCAAACGAACCAGCAAAAAGTTGCAGGAAGAGGGGGCAGCAACAGCTGATTTGAGTACAACCGCAGCCAGGTAATAATGGCTCAATTTCGAGGCGATTTTTCTGGGTTTTTCCTAGGGAGATCGCCCTTTAAGCAACTTCCTTTTCAGAAATTATTTTCCGAAATTAACTGTGCTGAATCGCGATCGCTTTTGAAACTTTTAAAACTATGGACAGATTTTACATCTAGGGTTTTGCTATATTCTAAAAACTAGACAAAATTATTTCATAGCGGAAACATGAAATTTCAATACGTTTACACTAGACTCTATGTCAAAGATTACCAAGCTTGTTATCAGTTTTATCACGATCTCTTAGGACTAGAAGCAACATTTACCTCAGAACTTGATAATTATGTTGAATTAACCGATGGCAAAGTCAAGTTAACCCTATTAAACCAAAATAAGCTTAAAGAATACTTGGGAACCAAAACAGATTTTGCTTTTGAGCAACCAAGCGATCGTATTGCTCTGAGTTTTCAAGTCCCAGATGTCGAACAAGCTTGTCAATATCTTCAAGAAAAAGGAGTAAAAATTGTAAGTCCGCCCTGGAATATAATTGACTGGGGTATAAAATTAGCTTTGATTCGCGATCCAGAAGGAAATTTGATTGAATTATCCCAGATGGGCGAGATGTTAGGCGCAGAGTAGAAATTGTGCTAGCTAATTAACGCGAGTTCGATCGGTTAAAACCCTTTAGATCCCCAGGGTAATTGCATCAAATAAACAATTAGAAAGGTGATTTTAAGCTACAATTGCAGGCTGTCGGAATAAATCAAACTCCAGCAATTCCAGCCAATGAGAATGAGACTCCCCTGTTAATAATTCTGTGGGATTTTTCCCTTCTCGTTCGGAATGCTCACTCCGCAAAAAAGTGCGATGGTTAAGAAAGAAACGCAGCAAATCTAGATAATCATTACCTAATGTTCGTCGTAAGAAAAAGCAATTTCGCAAGCGGGAGTTGAAATTTTTGACGAGAGAACTAGCTCTGGGGGTTTCCTTCATTGCTTGTTCTATACCAGAGAAAAAGTCACGCCAGGAATGTATAACTCATTCATCTTTTCCGCCATAAATTTATCCAGCCAAGTTTCTAACTCTGGTGGGTTGGTTAGAATCTGTTTAGTCATAACAATTATTTAGCTTAAATTAAGATTGCTGCGATACTAAATATATTTCCGCTGTTAGCTGCATTGCTTGAAGAAGTGGCAAAGGTAATTAACAATGATTTATCATTCATCTACAAAATAATGCTCAACTTTACTAAGCCTTTTTATCCCCTATTACTTTCTTCGGTTAAAAGCGATCCTGAGATGGCTCATCGTCAGATGCTCAAAACACTGAATAACCTAGAAATTAATCGTCATTCTCTTTGGGGTAGTTTGGCAATAAAACAATTGGAAAAATCTTTTTGTGTTCGAGATACTCGTTTACAACAAACGCTCTGGGGACTAGATTTTGAGAACCCCTTTGGTTTAGCAGCAGGATTTGATAAAGACGGTACGGCAGCGGGAATGTGGAGTAGTTTTGGCTTTGGTTTTGCTGAATTAGGTGCGGTTACTCTTCATTCTCAACCAGGAAATCCTCGCCCGCGTATGTTTCGCCTTCCTAAAGATAAAGCAGCGCTTAATCGCATGGGTGCAAATAATCTGGGTGCAGCAGTGATGGCAGACACCCTGGCTCAAACTTGGAAAAGGCAACCCCGCAAAATTCCCATTGGCATCAATCTTTGTAAATCGAAAATTGCTTCTTTAGAAGAGGCAGCCGTAGACTATGTTGGCAGTTTCAAATATCTAGAGGATGTGGCAGATTACTTTGTAATTAACGTAAGTTCACCTAATACTCCAGGATTGCGATCGCTCCAATCAGGAGAACAGTTAGAGCCTATATTATCAGGTTTACAAGGGGCAAACACGAACAATAAGCCGATCTTAGTAAAAATTGCTCCCGATCTTGAATGGCAGGACATCAAAGATATTCTCAATTTAGCTATGAATTACAATCTTTCAGGTGTCATTGCTACCAATACTACTGTTCGACGTGATGGTTTAAATACTGATGTATTGAAAGAGACAGGGAATAGGATTAAAGATGAAGCGGGGGGGATTAGCGGTTTACCAGTCAAACAACGTTCTACTGAGGTGATTCGCTTTATCTATCAGGAAACAGAGGGTAAATTACCGATTATTGGCGTTGGTGGAATCTTTAATGCCGATGATGCCTGGTCAAAAATCATTGCAGGGGCGAGTATTCTACAAGTCTATACTGGTTGGGTATATGAAGGACCCTGGATGGTCAATCAGGTGTTGTCTGGTTTATTGGCTAAATTGACCGAACAAGGATTGGATAGCATTAGGGATGCGGTAGGTTTAGAACATCAGTAATTAGTTGATTTAATACTTTGCGTGACTTAAATCACTGTGCTTAACCATAGGGTTTTTTAAAATAAAAAGACTCAAGCAAAACTATTAGCTCTTAAATAAAGGGCTGGTTTTAGAGTTTAATTAAAATTTAATTTTTTAACTAAAATAATCAAGATATGAAAAGCAATACTATAGCAGTAATGGGTTATCCTGATAAACTCAATAAATATCGACTGAGTACTAACAGACAACCGTCTGCCAATTCAACTAATAATCAGACTCCAGGAAAACAAAAACCATAGCTTTTCTCTGCTCATTGAGATGAAGCTATAGATGCAGATATATTTTCTCGCTCTCTCAACACCAAGATTCTCAGTATGTGAATAAATGTATGTAAATGTGTATCTATGTAACAAATATCTCAGTGTTTCTCTCACAAAACCTTAAGAATCTCTTTACATTTGATTAAAATAGAGGTGATCTCAATGAAGGAAAAGCAATGCAATCAAAATCTTCCACTGTCATTAGATTAGACAGCCACAGAACGACTCAGAGTTCTACTGAACATAAAGCCAGCTTTTCCTCGAAGCCAGGAGATGAAATTGAAATTAGAGAATTGAATAAACAGTATACCTACGCCAACCCTAAAGAGGGAATGTGTTTAATGGCTTGTTGTACCAACAAAGCGACTCATTGGCTGACTCGTAATAATGCCAATTACTGCCAGTCAGATATGATCTGTCACCAACACGCAGTTATTTGGAAGCAGGTTAGGGATCTAATCTCTTCATCGTCAACGTCAGATGAATTAGCCGCAAGGCAGATAAAAGCGATCGCCTGATTTAGCTTTACAAGATTACCAAACTGAATGCTACATTTTAGTTAAAGCAGATATTTTTGAGAGTATTTCTGGCTGCAACCCTGTTAAATCTTCTAAGATAAGCCAGCCTTCTTTAATTAATTGGGCAAAATCGAACACAATAGTTGCCGAATCATAGACATACTTACCATCTATTTCATACCTTTTAGTACTCAATAGGTCATGCAAATACCATAAATCTTCTAGCTCTGTAATTGTTCTAGCGCGATCGCGGACATGAGAAATTAAAGCCTTTATTTCTCGTTGATAAGCTGTCTGAAAAGCTTGTCTTGCTAGATTGTTTTCTGTTTCAGACAATTGAATTTTACTCACTGATAACTTTTAGATGGAATTTTAATTTTATAGATTTGTTTTGCCATGATTAGAAAACTTCAAAGCCTTAACTAAA
>CAVRWR010000105.1:0-6383 GCA_963724445.1 uncultured cyanobacterium
AACTAGTAGAGGTAGCTGCATTGGCGATCGCGCCATCGGTTTCCATCTCTACCCGCAGAAACTTATACCCCCCCTGCCAATTCCACCACATTGAAGTTAAGTTCAAAGGAGAAGGTGCGATCGCTGCATCATCATGGTTTAAGTTTTTCGGCACTCCTAAGGTAAACTGGAGACTTTGATAATCTCCTTCAGGAACTACACCAACTACCGTCGTATTTACCTCTGCTGTACCATTATCACAGGCGCTGCTTCCGTCTTCAAAATCTAATAAAGCAGTATTCTGATATTGCCACTTTCCGTCCTGTTCTAATTCTAGAGGTACAGCATTACCTTCCCCATCGATTAAGGCGATATCGGATACGTAAAAACGAAAGTCGTTTGGGGTAATAGTAGTTTCCTCCGTACCTATACCTTCATAGCTTTCACCACAGACAAATTCTTCTTCTCCAACATAAGCTGCAAACTCAATGGCAACTTCCTTAGTCTCAGATTGAGCTTGAGCAACTCCGAAGGAGCTAAAAGCCAACGTAGTGGCGAGTAATACAGATTTCTGGTTAAGTGCTAAAAACATTGATTTTAAAAGGATTTAAAGGTTGCTATTCAGTAGTTGTTAAAATTAATCTGACATAGACAAGATCCGATCATATCGGAAAATTGTGACCGCTGTCCAAAGACAACCCGTAAAACTTACTGAAATTAGATCGGTTTGGGCAGAAGGAAATTAATTGGAGTGACTATCATCATGATTCAATCTATTTCATTAGCTAACAAAGTAGTGCTAATTACTGGCGCTTCTAGTGGAATAGGTGCAGCCTTGGCAGAATTTTTAGCCAGGCAACATTCAGGAATCCGTTTAGTTTTGGCATCTCGTAATCAAATATTATTAGAAGCCGTTGCCACCAAATGTCGTCAAGATCGTGCTGAGGTTCTAATTATTCCGACAGACTTATCTCAGGTAGAGCAGGTACAAGCTTTAGCAAATAAGACGATCGCGCATTATGGGCAGGTAGACATGTTAGTAAATAACGCTGGCTATGGGCAAATGGGTCCGATTGAATTAATTCCCCCCGCAGCAGCCCGAGAACAGTTTGCGGTAAACTTCCATGCACCTTTGGTTTTGAGTCAGGCTTTAATTCCCCAAATGCGATCGCAAGGAGGAGGGAAGATCGTGAATGTAAGTTCTCTTGGGGGGAGGATTCCTTTCCCCACGGCAGGGATGTACAGCAGTTCTAAATTTGCTCTAGAGGCACTGAGTGATGTAATGCGGATGGAGTTAAAGACGTTTAATATTCAGGTAAGCGTACTGGAACCTGGTCCTATAGTCACCGACTTTTTCGGCGTCGCTTGGCAGCAAATATTAGATACTATCCCTAATTATCAAGACACTCCCTACGCACCTATCTTTGCCAACATTAAGGCGATCGACAAGCAGCTAGATCTTTTAGGCTGGAGTACAGAGAAAACTGCTAGAGCGATCGCCTTAATCATCACCAAACCCAAACTAAAACCCCGCTATGTTCTAGCAACAGGAGGCAAAACCACGCTCTTTTTCATGAACACACTTTTACCTACCTGGGCGCGAGATGAATTCTGGAAACGCTTTTATGGCATTCATAAAATCAAAGGCGAACTGGATATCAAAAATAATTAAATCCTAATACTTGAGTGAACAGAAATAATAGATTATCAGGGATTTGCTTTAGTTTATCTGAATTTTCAGTATGTATGAATAATCTACGATCGCAAGACTCAAAGCACTTGTAACATAAGTCGATCTAGAATTACCTGAAATTGTGCGGACTTTAACCAAATATTTCAGCCTAGTTTGAGTATCTCACTTACTAATATGCAAGCTTTAAATTAAATTTGTAGCAATATTGACAAATAAATAGAGTAATAAGTTGCAAACTTGTTATATTGACTAAAATTCCCGATGGCGATAAATAATTTTAGTAGTTGTTTTTTTCAGGAAAAGCTATGACCGCCATGCATGAAATAGACTTAGATTCAATTCAAGCAGACCCAACAGTACTGCGATCGCAACTGCAAGAAAAAGGAGTGAAATATGCTTTAGCTAGCTATGTAGATATTCATGGAAAATGCAAGGCAAAAATGGTTCCTTTGAGTCATTTTGAGCAGATGCTACAGGGGTCAGAATTGTTTACAGGAGCTGCTTTAGATGGTATTCCTCAATCTATTCATGATGAAGAAGTCGCAGCTCATCCCGATCCAGACAGTGGGACTATTCTGCCTTGGAATCGAGAAGTTGCCTGGTTTGCCAGCAATCTATATTTGAAAAATGAACCCTTTGAAGCCTGCTCGCGAAATATATTAAAGCGGGTGTTGGCACGAGCAAGTGGGATGGGTTACACCTTTAATTTGGGAATTGAAACCGAGTTCTTTATTCTCAAAAATACCGAGGATGGTAAATTTGCTCCTGCAAGCGATCGCGATAATTTAGCCAAAGCTGCTTATGATGTGCCAACTCTACTTGATAACTACCAGGTAATTAATGAACTGGTTACAGCTATGAATGAGCTGGGTTGGGATGTTTACTCCTTCGATCATGAAGATGCTCAAGGGCAGTTTGAAATTGACTTTAATTATAGTGACGGGCTGTCTATGGCAGATCGTTTTACCTTTTTTCGCTTGATGGCACAGGAAATTGCTCAAAAACACGGCTATTTTGCTTCATTCATGCCAAAGTTGTCATCTGAGTTTACAGGCAGCGGCGCTCATTTCAACATGTCTCTAGGAGATAAAGATACGGGAAAAAACTTATTTGTCGATTTGGCCGATCCCAGAGGCTGCAAACTATCAAAGTTAGGCTATCAATTTATTGCAGGTATACTCAAGCACGCTTCGGCAATCTGTGCTGTTACCTGTCCTACGGTCAATAGCTATAAGAGATTAGTTCGTCAAGGAGCTATGTCAGGCTCAACCTGGGCTCCTGTCTATATCTGTTACGGCAACAATAACCGCACCAATATGCTGCGAATTCCTCTAGCGGGTGGCAGAGTCGAATGTAGAGCGGCGGATATCTCAACCAATTCTTACCTTGGTGCTGCCATGCTTCTAGCAGCAGGATTAGAAGGAATAAAAGACGGATTAGATGCGGGAGAGCCTCACACTGAAAATATGTATGACTACACATTAGATGAATTGCAAGTCAAAGGAATTCAATCCCTACCTCAAACATTAGGAGAAGCAGTCGAAGCATTTGCCGCAGATCCCCTAAGTGAAAAAGTTATGGGCAAGCTTATGTATCAGACTTTTATCAATTACAAGCAACAAGAGTGGTCAGAATATCATTCCCACGTTTCGGATTGGGAAATTCAGCGTTATCTCAAATTCTTTTAGTGCAAATGGTTATTGTATTTATACCAATTTTTTTGGTACTAGATCGAAAATTTAGCTAAGGCTGACATTTTAGCAAGAGATTTTATTCATTCTGTTTCTGGAATTACTGTCTTTAAAGATTAGTTGTTCAGAAAACTTTTCTGTCCGTTTATTAAAAGTTTTCATAACTTTAAAGTTAATCGTCAATACTGCTAGCTTTTCTTAATTTAGGGAAGAACTTTGGCAACTTGTAGCAAAGGTAACCAAAAAAAAAATCATAAATTGTAAACTTGTCATATTAAGTTGAATTCCCTAAAAAATATAAAGTCTCTAATTGCAAATAGTTTAGGGAACAAATTCAGAATTTAAACATTACTAAACTTAAATTAAATGAATCCTGAAGCACAAGAATTCTTAGGAACATTTGTCTCAGAAACCTATTATTATTGGGCATCTGTGTTTATGCTCCTGATTCACGCTGGTTTTCTGGCATACGAAGGAGGTGCGTCTCGCTGTAAAAACGTGCTGGCAACCATGGTCAAGAATTTACTTACCTTATCTAGCGTCGGGCTTTCCTTTTTTCTATTTGGCTGGTGGGTTTACAATGCCTTTCCCTTGTTTCCTGTGGAGGGAGGAATAATTTTTCCCTGGACTAACCCAGCGACAAGCGAACTGATTGGCGAATTAAAACCTTTAGCAGACGCTTCTTATCCTTGGTCGGCAGCTATGGGACCTAATACCGCCGATAATTTGACTGGCGTGTTTTTCTTTGCCTTTGCCTTGTTTGCCATGACCACGGCATCAATTCTTTCTGGTGCGGTCATTGAGCGCATTAAGGTGGGAGCTTACATTGTTCTTTCTATTGTTCTAGGCTCTTTTACCTGGGTAGTAGCAGCCGCTTGGGGATGGCATTACAAAGGCTGGTTCTTAACCTCACTTGGTTATCATGATTTCGGTTGCTCGGCTGTAGTTCATGGAGTTTCTGGCTTTTTTGCTTTAGGAGTTTTAATCAACCTAGGACCAAGAATTGGCAAGTTTGACGAGAATGGTAAACCGAGAGCGATTCTGCCTCATAATTTACCTTTAACTATGATCGGTTTGATGCTTATTTTCGTCGGGTTTTATGCTTTTTTAGCAGCTTGTGTGATCTTTGTCCCTGGTCAAACCGTCGAGACGAGTATCTATGGCACGCCCATGACTTTATCTTCGATTGGAGTTAATACTACCCTAGCTCTAGCTGCAGGGATCATTGGAGCATATATTTCTAGTAAATCCGAGCCATTTTTTACCATTTCTGGTGGTTTAGCAGGTATTATAACCGTCGGCGGAGGCTTAGATTTATATCATCCCCTAATTGTGATTCCTCTGGCTTTTTCAGGAGCTTTCATGATACCTAAAGTTGCTGCTGCTGTAGAAAGAGCAGGAATTGATGATGCAGTGGGCGCATTCGCCGTACATGGTTTTTGCGGTGCTCTTGGAGCTATCCTACCAGGATTTTTTGCCTACGGTTATCCTCAAGCTGAAGGAATACCCGTTATCAATCCTATGGGTCAAATTATTCCTACTCTGATTTGTATTATAATTTTGGGATTTATTCCTGGATACGGAACTAGTTTTGTTCTCAAAAAATTAGGTTTGCTAAGGGTTTCCAGAGCCGAAGAAATTGAAGGTTTAGATATAGCTGACATGGGGGTAGAAGGCTATCCAGAATACAACACAACTTGGCAATCGCCAAACCTGAACACTCACAATACCACTCCAGTAGGTAGTCCTGTAAATTACCCATAATTTAATACATCTAACTAGCTTTGAGCTTTGAGCTTCGCAGTTTTAAGACAACGATTTAATCAATAATAGGAAGTAATAAAATGAGTAGTCCTTTTAAAACGCCACAAGAGTTTTTAGAGGTCAAGGGTCCAATGTACACTTTTGCCAACAGTCCTTTTTGGCTAACACTTTTTCTGGTTTTTACCGTTCTAATCTTTCTGTGGTTTATTTATGCCAGCTACAAAATCAAAAGTAGTGAATCCTCAAAATCCGATCCTGCGGTTATGAGTATTTTGCTTTTAACTGGCTTTCTTTCTTTGGCTCAGTCAGTTTATATTTCTGGTACAAATGCGATCGAAGCTTATTTGCAGAACAAGAATAATAAGTCGAGTGTGTCTTGGGGGGGGAAAACAGCTACTTCTTCAAGAAAAATAACCAGCAGAACCAATACTGTTAAAAGAAACTATTATTCATCCCGTCCCTATAGAGACGAAACGATTCGCAGAGGTTAATCTTATTCTATAATCGCGATTAATTAATGAGTATTAGCCTTTTAGTAATTCAAAACTCGCCTACTGCACCTCTGGGAGTATTAGAAGAATGTATTTGCGATCGCGATATCTCAGTAGAGATCTTATCTCCTGCAGCAGGTGAAAGGCTTCCTATTTCTGCTGCCTATAGTGGTTTAATTATCTTAGGTGGTCCAATGAATGCCGAAGATGACGATCTCTATCCTCATTTAATGGACGTCGTTCGGCTAGTGCAACTGTTTGCCGCAGAGCACAAGCCAATTCTCGGCATCTGTTTGGGAGCGCAGTTGATTGCCAGAGCCTTTGGTCAGCGAGTATATCAACACAATACTGTTGAGTTAGGATTTACGCCATTACGACTAATTCCTGCCGCGATCGCTGACGATCCTTTGTTACAAGCAGCATTGCCAGATGATTCTGAGACGATTCATATCATGGAATGGCACTTTGATACTTTTGATTTATCAGACCAGGCAAAGTTACTAATGACGGGAGATAATTGCCAAAATCAAGCATATCGTATTGGCAATAATATTTATGGATTTCAATGTCATTTTGAAGTGAATCAATCAATTTTACAAGGTTGGCTAGCTAATGACAGGGACTATCTGCAAAACAATCATCCCAACTTTCCAGAAAAACTAGCAAAACAAGCCGATCTTTACCTAGATCGGTCTAATCTTTTTTGCCATAAGATTTGCCATGCTTGGTTAAATTTGGTTGAGTTGACTAGTGTTATACCGCGCT
>CAVRWR010000106.1:0-14941 GCA_963724445.1 uncultured cyanobacterium
TCGCCTTTACGGTTACTGGGCGGTTTTTGTAGGCATTGCAATCGAGAACATGGGAATCCCTCTGCCTGGAGAAACTATTGTGATCGTGGGTGGTTTTCTGGCGGGTAGTGGCGAATTAAATTACTGGTGGGTATTGGCTAGTGCGATCGCTGGAGCCGTTTTAGGAGACAATTTCGGTTACTGGGTGGGTCGCTTTGGTGGTTGGCAGCTTTTAGTCAAAATTGGACGTATATTCCGCCTCCAGGAGCAGCAGTTAGAGCTGGCAAAGGATCGTTATAGTAAAAATGCGGTGCAGGCGGTTTTCTTTGGTCGATTTGTGACTCTCTTGAGAATATTTGCTGGACCCTTGGCAGGAATTACCCGAATGCCCTACAAACAGTTTTTACTTTGTAATTTTGGCGGTGCGGCTGTCTGGGCAACTACGATTGTCACCGTGGCATTTTTTCTCGGCAAGGCAGTTTCTCTGGAGCAAATTGTCGGCTGGATAGCTCAAATAGGTGTTGTCGCTTTATTTTTAGTGATTGCCTTTTTGTCTGCACCTCGGATTTGGGAATATGGGCATAAAAAGCTCCTGGCAAAAGATTAACGCTCTTGAAGGACTAGCTAATTAAAGTATCCTTCGCACTTTTTGGTTGGCGTTTGGCTCTTTCTTCTCTCTCGGCAGAATCGGCTTGATTTTGAGCCAAATCTGATTCAATCTTGAGCAAAATCTGCGGACCAGATTTTGCCAGACGCACAATCATACCATCTACTGCCTTGGCTTTTTCGATAGCTTTACCATCAATATAAGTGCCATTAGAACCTAAATTTACTACTTCCCACTCTGCTGAAGCGGATTTTCTAATTTCAACGTGATGGCGAGATACCACAGCGCTATAGAGAACTACTTCATTATTGGTGGCACGACCAATTTTGATACTCGGTTCATCATTGAACGTCCAGCTTTGAACTGCAATTGCCTGAAGTGGATGTAATAAAGTTAGTGTGATCACAGATTCTTCTTAGTAAGAAAAGTTAACAGGCAAAAATCTCTAAAAACAGATTTTTACAAAGGTATAGACTCTGGCTATTTTGGTTCATCGCATTTGATCGAGAAATTAATCCAGAAAATATCAACACGATTAAATTTATAGTTTCAATACTATAGTTTCAATACTAGCCGATGGCTACAGCAGTGTCCGTCATTTTTTGTTTGTTCAAGACTTAAAAACTGAAAAATAAATCATACAGGCTGCTTTTAATTTTCTCTAGGAATAGGGTCGATCAACGCCAGTTTTTATTTTCCAAATCTCTCAACTGGCGTTCCAAGCGATCGATACGACCCCGCAATTCATCCATTTCAGCTTGGCGAGGGACTCCCAAATCTTGCAGCATATTTTTCATTTGTCTTTCCGCCTGTTTTTGAACACTATCGGAACCTGTATTAAGCTGATCCATCAAATCATCGACAAAGGATTTTGCCTGTTCTGGGTTAATTTTGCCGTCTTTTACCCACTCTTCGCTAACCTCTCTGATTTTCTCAGCTACAAGGGAAGTTGTACCTACGCCCAACATCATTACCTGTCTAAGCCAATCGTTATTATCCATATCATTGCCTCTTATAGTGTCATTATTATTTTATTAGATCGTAAAATAGCCCAATATAAATATTATCAATCTTTTTTACAATCAAAAAATATATGGTTATCGAGTGGCTTAAGTTTAAAGTAGATTCCGACTCGCGGGAACAATTTATTCAACAGGATGAAAAGATCTGGACTGCTTCTCTGTCAAAGTATCCTGGCTTTTTGGGCAAGGAAGTTTGGATTGAGCCGACTGCGCCAAATAAAGTAATTTTTACCATCCGTTGGCAAACTCGCGAGCAGTGGAAATCAATCCCCTGAAGGATTTAATTAATATTGAACAGGAATTTTCTCGCATTATGAGAGAAATGAATATTCACTATAAAATGACAGAAAGTAAAGAATTCCAAATCCGTAAATTTCCCTCAAAGAATAGTAATCAGTAATCAAGAATGCCTAGCTGTCCCAAGTGCCAACAGCCTGTAGATGCTCAGGCGCTTAGTTGCCCCCACTGCGATAATCCTTTAAAAGCTTTTGGTCATCCTGGAATGCCTTTATATCAGTCGTCTGATGGTACTAGCTTATGCGATCGCTGTACCTATCATTTAGACGATACCTGTAATTTTCCCCAGCGCCCCTATGCCAAAAGCTGTACGCTATTTCATGATGCATCTACTCCTTTACTGGAAGAAACAGTTATACCTGCTAGTCAGCTTGGTTGGAACGGAATTAAAAACTGGCTCTATCGTTATCGCGGAATAATTGCGATCGCCTTATTGATTTTAGTCAGTATTATCATTACCTTATAGATTTTGAGCTTTGCGAGCTTACTTTTTATCCAAACGTGCCGCTGATTCTAATGCCGCCTTATTTCTGGCTCTTTGAGCATATTGCTGTAGATGCATGACATCCATCCCGCTGAGAATACTCAAGTCTTCTAACTCAATCCCTCGCATCAGCATCTCCACGCACCAGGTTTGTCTGGCTTGCTCGATTACAGGAGGTTGACCTTGAGGGGTTAATAAATCAGCGGTCAAGTTTCGCCAAATTTTCTGTACCTCGGCTGCGGAGATAGCGTCACTTGCATCATTAATAAAAATAGCTGGCTGTTCATCCTTACGGGTTTTTAACCATTGAATTAGGGGATTTGTAGTGCCTGAACTATAGCGATACCCCATTACCCATTGATTTAGGGGAACTTGTCTCTCCAGTCCATCATTGACCTGGAGAATATGCTGCTGTGGTTCCACCACCGAATGCGATCGCTCTAATCGCAATATTTCTGAAAGTGATAAACCTGCCCCGAATAAGACATATACCAAAGCATATTCCTGCTTGCCCGTTTTTTTGGCTTTACGAAACAGCGATCGCACCAGGCTAGCGGGCAAGTCAGCGATTTCCTCTGGTTCGACTCTGATCGAGATCGAGGTGTTGACAATACCAGTTTCTGTAACCCCAGATGTCTCACTCGCAAATGAACCTTGTAAAAACAAATTGACTAAACCTTCTAAAAAATCTTCCCGATCTGACCAATAGGTATAGCCTTCTGTACTAGATTCTACGACAAAATAGCCAATCAGCAAGAAATTGAACAGATTAACTATTTGTTCTGGAGTAAAGTCGCTGGAAATATTTTCTCGGGCGATCGCTTGTGCTAAATACTCCGCCACATAACGATTCGCCTCACTTAACCCTTTGCCTAACGCCTGCCTATTTTCCACAGGATAGTTTCCCGCCTCCCCCACAATAGAACGAACTAAATCGGGTGCTTTGTTTAAAGTACGTAAGCTTTCTTGGGCATATTCCTGCAAAAAGTCGGCTACGCTATCTTTAGTATTCGCTTGCTCTACTAAGGCATGAACCAACTTGGCAAATACCGCCGAATCTTGAATTACTGCTAAAAGCAGGCGATATTTATTGCCAAAATTACGGAACAGCGTAACCTCATTAACTTGGGCGCGTTCGGCAACGGCTTTAGTTGTAGTCTCTGTTACCCCTCTTTCGGCAAATAAATCTAGGGCCGCTTCGATTAGACGTGCTTTGGTGGATTTTCGGGGAGTAGACATAAAAGATGGGAATTGATGTTTGAGCAAACTGAGTACAGCTAAATAAGTTGACCCTCAAAAACTAAAATCAACTCAAATTTAAATTTTTGCTTCTAACTGCCATATATCAATAGTTATAAATTTTTACCAGTTTAGTTTCTAATTTTACTAATCCTGATTCGCTCAAACAGTATTTATTTCAACTACTTGATTATATTTTGGTTAGATAAATATTTCTGCTGTCCACAAGTTTAAACCAAAATAATGTAAGTATCGCTTGCATCGAGGAAAATAAATTGCTAAACTGCAAATATGTAAGCGGCACTTGCAATTACTTATTACATAAATTCAATATAAGCATAGCGAGAGTCCTTCAAAGTACGCCCAAGGCTTTACTGCCAGAGCTTTAAAGCTCTATAACTTTCAGATATTTTTAGGACTAGTATAGTAATGACACAGCAATTGATTGCACCCAAGAGCCAGCCATTGGTTCAACCAGAAGAGAAGTTAAAACCATCTTGGTTAAATATTTTCATCTTAGGATCTTTTCATTTAATCGCTCTTAGTGCGCCTTGGTTTTTCTCTTGGTCTGCTTTAGGAGTTGCGGTTTTCTTCCACTGGCTTACTGGCAGTATTGGCATCTGTTTGGCATACCATCGCATTTTGACTCACCATAGCTTGGAAGTTCCTAAATGGTTAGAACGTATTTTAGTTACCTGTGGCGCACTTGCCCTTCAGGGTGGTCCAATCTTTTGGGCAGCAGGACATAGCCTCCATCATGCCTATACCGAAGACAACGACAAAGATCCTCACTCGGCAAAAAGAGGTTTTTGGTGGAGTCATATGGGCTGGTTGTTATATCCCCAAGACAAATATTTCAATTACGATCAGTATAAAAAATATGCACCTCGCGCTGACAGAGATCCCTACTATCGTTGGTTGAACAAATACTTTGCCTTACTTCAGGTGATTCTTGGCTTTGGTCTACTTGCTTTAGGCGGTTGGTCATGGGTGATCTACGGTATTTTTGTTCGCACTGTAGTCTTGTGGCACTGTACTTGGTGTGTTAACTCCGCGACTCACTTCTGGGGCTACAAAAACTTTGAGTGTGATGATGGTTCCCTTAATCTCTGGTGGGTTGGTATCCTAGCTTACGGTGAAGGTTGGCACAATAACCACCACTTTAACCCTCGTGTGGCTAAAGCTGGTCAACGCTGGTGGGAAATTGACGTTACCTGGTGGGCAATTCAAGTACTACGAGCTTTAGGATTGGCGAAGAAAGTAGTGTTTTAAGCTAATTTTTCTGTCAACTTACCGCTTACCGCAAATTAATCAATTAAATGGCATTTGGCGATCGCTTTAGCAATTAAGGCGATCGCTTTTTTATTTTCACAAATCAAACGTGTTACTATGTTGAACAATGAGTCAATAAATGGTACAATAGTATTAACAAATTAATAATTTATCAAGAACATCTAATGAATACGTATCAGGATTTTGGCTTCAGTGGTGAAGAGTTTCTCGGCGACATAACCACAGTTCCCTACTGTCAATTTTTAAATGCCAGCACCAAAAAATATGGTATTGCCATTACCCCTGCAAATGCCGAACTAGCAGAGTTTAGAGCAATCGATAGCTGGAAAGCGATCGCTCATGAATTTAGTGATGGCACCAATGAGACTTTACTGGTTTGCCAACAGCCAAGATTAGTCATCTTAAATCGTTCTCAACCAATGATGAGCGATGGTACGACAACTATCCCCTATGATAAAACGAAGCTAGCGGTCGGTGAGTTTAAAGCCTTTAGCTATGTCATAGTTTGGTTTTTAGACCATAATAATCAGCCGATTTCGGAACTGCCTTTTAGACTGAAATGCTCTGGCTATGCGGGTTTAACCTTCTTGAAAAACTACAGTTATTACAATAACTCTAATTCTTTTTGCAAGCATTTTTTACAGGTATACAAAGCCTTAACAGGCGATCGCGCGATCGATAAAAATGATTTATTCTATGCCCATGCAGTGTACCAGCCCAATTTAGTTAGACAAAAAGCCACCTCCACTCACAATGGTCAAAGTTCCTTTGCTGTAATGACAGAGAGTTTTATCGAACCAACTCCTGCTAACTTTGGTTCCTTAATTATCAAAAACGGTTCGCCCCAGAGTTACCGAATTAAACAACTGCTGGAGACAACTAAGTCTTGGCTGAAAACTCGAAACAGTTGAACCTGGTGCTGAAGAACAGCCTTTGGGACAAGATTTTCCTCAAAATGCGATCGCGAAGGACGCGCTAGCTTACCCGCAGGTGTACCACAAGGGCATAACATATCCTTTAGGGCTAGCCAAAGGCATCGCATCGTATCAACAGCCAGAAACATCGGTGCAAAACGGTATTGAGGCAGGTTTGACCCCCGAACCCGTCAGATTTTAAGGGAATAAATCTCTATCGGCGAAGCGAGATAACAAACGAGACAATAATTGTCGTTAAGACCGCAGACATGAAATAATTAGGTCTGACATAAGTTAAATCTAATTATTTATCAGTCAAGCAGATAAAACGAGTTGTCATAATTAAGTTAGTCTAAAAGCTGTAACTAATCCTTCGCCAAGTATAGAGAATTTACGCCAATGGTCTCTGTGACTGCCAAAGTACCCAATCTAAATTTATCTCAAGTCAACCAACAATTAGAAAACGTCGAAGCCTCATCTCTAGTCGAGTGGTGCAGTGAAACTTTTGGCAATGGTTTGGTTATGAGTACTAGCTTTGGTATACAGGCAGCAGTAATGTTGCATCTTGTTACCAAAATTACGCCAAGAATTCCTATAATTTGGGTTGATACTGGCTATTTGCCTGCTGAAACCTATAAATTTGCAGAGATGTTAACTACTAGATTGGAGCTTAATTTAAAAGTTTACCAGTCTCCCATCTCTCCTGGGCGGATGGAGGCGATTTACGGCAAGCTTTGGGAACAAGATAATCTGGAAGCATTTAATCGCTACGATCAAATTCGTAAGGTTGAACCAATGCAGCGTGCTTTGAATGAATTGCAGGCTACTGCTTGGTTAGCTGGTTTACGTCGCGATCAAACCGATCATCGTCAAAATTTAAGCAGAATCGATCATCAAGATGGAATGTACAAGATATATCCCATACTAGACTGGAACGCCAAGGATATATATCAATACCTGACTGCTCATAATTTACCCTATCATCCGTTTTTCGATCTGGGTTATGTTTCCGTCGGTGATTGGCATTCTAGTCGTCCTTTCTCTGCTGATGATAATAATGCTAGGGATACCCGCTTTCGTGGTTTAAAGCAAGAATGTGGCTTACATCTACCGCAAACTTCGGCTGAGGAAGAAAGTTTAAATTCTAGTAGTCTTTGAAAGTATTGTTTGCTTGAGTATTGAATAACCATGGTTAATGGTTTTAGCTATTAGCTATTAGCTCAGAAAGAACACAGTAGCAAATAGATTTTAGATGAGTTAATCTTCAGCAGGATACCAACCTGCGGGAATTACCTCGAAATCCCATACTTTTTTAAAAATGTACATCCTGTCAATTATTTCTGATGATGGTAAGAAACCTTTATTGCCCTCTTGCCAGTCTTTTCTCTCTAAAGTTCCCATCACCAAGTATTCGTTTTGACTTAATGATGGAATCAAGGATTCAAGCTCTTGTTTTTTCGCAATAATGAGATCGCAACCTGGACAATACTTACATTTCTTGTTAAGTAACAATAGTTGTCCTGGTTCAACATGAATTACCAATGGAAATTTGCGTATTTTAGTTTTGGCATCGCATTTTGGACACTTGGTAAACCCACAGTCAACGTAGGTATTGAGAAAAAACTTATGACGTTTCTGTGGCTTTTTTCTTGATGAAGATTTTTTAGTCATTTGCCCAGCCGAATATGCTTAATTTAGCTAGTTTTATTTAAATCAGTAAAACAACTGTAGTTGCTGATATTTTCCATCGGTATATAGCCAATTTTACGATAGATATGATTGGAAACGGGATTGGCTAAATTGGTAAATAGAAAACAGTACTTATGTTGATTGAGCAATTTCTGACTCATTCTGGCCACGCAAGAAGTTGCATATCCTTTGCCTCTATATTTAGGAGGCGTATATACAGCATTTACTCTGATTCCATTAACGGTTGTACCACCACAGGCTGCCATTGACATTACAGTATTTTCATCTTGCCAAACATACAAACTTTTATTTTTTAAATGCCTATTGAACCATAGCTGGTAGTTGATTTCGGTTTGTTATCTCCTAAAGCCTCTTGTTCAAATGCCTGTCCCCAATCTGTCAACAAATTGCGATCGCTTTCTGTTGCTATCCTGAGATTACCTAAAGCTTTATTGATTGATTCAACTTTTTCAAGCTGATGTATACGCATTGCTACCTCTAGTTTGCTAGATTTTCCTGTCAGACTTTTCCAGGTTTTAACAAAACTCTCAGCTTCAGCTTTTGGTGCAATTACACCAGGTAAGGATAGAGAATTGGTAGCTAAATCTTCGGCAATTAACTCAACTGCTTCGATATTGCCAGATTTTGCCAGGATTAATTTACGATTAGAAGAAGTTTGTATTGCTGTGGCTACTATGGTTTTACTATTCTCAACAACTGATAAATATGGATTGCTGGTAGAATTTATTTCACCACAGGACAAACCTTTGGCAATACCCAAAGAAACAGTTAGCAGCCTCATGCTCAAGCAAATACCTTTCCACCTTTTGATAATATTGACTGGCATCATCAAACCTGGTTAACTTCATTTTCTTGTTATCAATACATTAAAACTACTTTCACAAAGGCTAAGAGCTAAAAACTAAAAGCTAATAGCTGTATGCGAAGCGGTATCCTTTAGGAAAAACCAATTGTCTCGAACGTAAAGTAGATCCACTCTCACTAAATCAAATCATTTCAAAAAAGGCATCATCTAATTCATAACCAAACAACTGCGCCATAGATTTTAAACGCGATCGCTCTGAGATACCTTGCTCTTTTAACCAGTCTGATAAGACAAAGATTTTGTTCATGACAAAGATTTCTAAAGCTTCAGGATTGAACATAATTCCCTCGCTGCGATTGAACTGGTGGGGTACTAACATTGCCACATAACGCGCTAATTCTCCCGCTTTCCAATCAAGCAGAAAAGGTAGCCAAGGATAGGCTGCGTCTAGACGGACAAACCACAGTCTGATTTCAGGGATTTCCGATAGTTCGCGGGGGTCGTTAGCTTCTCGCGGAAACTCGATCGCAAACTCCAACTGCTGTTCGTAGTCAGCAATTTGTTTTGACAGTAAAGGCTTAAGGCAATCTTGGGCAGGAGCTAAATTTAAAAGTGCGATCGCGTTTGAATCTAGTACAATTTTCATAGTCACAATTAATATTACAAAGGTAGAGAAAAAGAGCCAGCTTGATTAAGCTAAGATTAAGCAAGCGAACCCCAAACCTATCTTATTGAGACAGGATAGGATTAACTTTACAAGTTTTTATATTAGACATTTAGTTATAGTTTAAGTTAAAGTGGTAATGAGTATGTATAAGTCTAAATTTAATCAGCCTCCACTATGAAAACAACTGAGGCAAGCCAAATACCAATTAATTCTATCGAAGATGCTCTAGCTCGCTGCCAAGAATTAGGAATGCGAGTCAGTCGCCAACGTCGCTATATCCTAGAATTATTATGGTCAAATGAGAATCATCTCTCTGCTAGAGAGATTTACGATCTGCTCAATCAGGAGGGCAAGGAAATTGGTCATACATCGGTTTACCAAAATCTAGATGCTTTGTCTGCGGGGGGCATCATTGAGTGTGTTGAACGCTCTGATGGTAGGCTATATGGCAATATTAGCGATTCCCACAGTCATATTAATTGCCTTGATACTAACCAAATAATCGATCTCCAGATTGAGCTTCCCGAATCAATGATCGAACAGATAGAGGCGCAAACAGGAGTCACGATTACTGATTATCGAATTGACTTTTTTGGTTATAAAAATGCGGCTCAAGCTAAATAGGGAGTTGAGCCTGAGATTGCGATCTCTCTCTGGTTTAAGCTTCCTAACACTCTTAGCAAACTCTTAGCAACTAGTTCGCCAAGAAGATAACTTTTGTAAGCAGAAAGAATAAGTATCTTGTATTCTTTGTTACCGAAATGCGAAAATAATGTTTCTGTGTAGCGATAAAAATTAGCGCGCAGGTAGCTCAGGTTGTCTCTCTGACTAAAAACTGTGCTGTCAAAAAATATTATCAGAAATCCTGTTGCTGAGTCTTGATACATTATTTCAAGTTTATAGGCGATCGCAAACGCTAAGATAAAAAAGAACCTTAACCCCTAAAACAGAATAACTCAAACACTTTAACCCTCCGCATATATTTAACAAGAATATGGTTCAAACTCCAATCGAAAAAAAAGTATCTAAAGTAGAAAAATTAAAAGAGCGCAGCAACTTTCTGCGCGAGCCTCTTTTGAGTGAACTACAGCAGGATACAACTCACTTTACCGAAGATGCAATTCAAATTCTCAAGTTTCATGGCTCCTATCAGCAAGATAACCGAGACAATCGGCTTAAGGGTCAAGAAAAAGACTACCAAATGATGCTGCGTACTCGCAGTCCAGGCGGATTTGTTCCGCCAGAACTATTTTTGGCTTTAGATCGGTTGTCGGAAGAATATGGCAATCACACATTGCGGGTAACAACTCGTCAAGGATTTCAGATTCATGGAGTCCTGAAGCAAAATATTAAAAATGTAATTCAGACTATTCTGAAAAACATGGGGTCTACCCTAAGTGCCTGTGGAGACGTTAACCGTAACATCATGTCTCCTCCTGCACCGTTTAAAAATAAGCCTGAGTATCAGTATGCGTTTGAATATGCCAATAATATCGCCGATCTATTAAATCCTCAAAGTGGAGCATATTATGAGATTTGGCTAGATGGTGAAAAAGCGATTAGCGCCGAAGAAGCGCCTGAAGTCAAGGCTGCCAGACAAAGCAAGGGCAACGGGATGATTGTAGAAAATAGCCCCGAGCCAATTTACGGCGAACAGTTTTTGCCCCGTAAGTTTAAAATCTGTGTTACCGTCCCTGGAGATAACTCCATTGATGTCTATACCCACGATATTAGTTTGGTGGTAATGACTAATAATCAAGGTGAGTTACAGGGGTTCAACGTGCTTGCTGGTGGTGGCTTAGGTCGGACTCACAATAAGGAGGAAACCTTTGCGCGCATTTCTGATGAGCTTGGCTATATCGACAAAGCAGATGTCTACGATTTGGTTAAAGCAATTGTTGCCACTCAAAGAGACTATGGCGATCGCACAAACCGTCGTCATTCCCGCATGAAATACTTAATTCATGATTGGGGTGTCGAGAAATTCCAAGCCAAAGTAGAATCCTATTTCGGTAAAAAACTCCAGCCTTATAAAAAGCTACCTGCTTGGCAGTATCAAGACTATTTAGGCTGGTACGAACAGGGAGACGGGAACTGGTTCTTTGGCATTGGCGTAGAGAATGGTCGAGTTAAAGATGAAGGAGCCTTTCAGCTAAAAACTGCCCTGAGAGAGATTGTACAGCAGTTAAATCTGCCCATGCGCCTATCTCCTAACCATAATATTATTCTGTGTGAAATTCCTCCAGAACAAAAAGCAACTGTCGAAAGCATTCTTAATAATCGGGGTATTATTACCGATCCCCAGGCGATCGAACCTTTGACGCGCTATTCGATGGCTTGTCCTGCATTACCTACCTGTGGATTAGCAGTAACGGAATCTGAGCGAGCTTTACCAGGAATTACCGATCGAATTAGGACATTATTGAATAAACTAGGTATGGTAGACGAACACTTCGTGATTCGGATGACTGGGTGTCCTAACGGCTGCGCTCGTCCCTACATGGCAGAGCTTGGATTTGTCGGCAGCGCACCAGAAAAATATCAAATCTGGCTAGGAGGTACACCTAACCAAACTCAACTAGCCCAACCTTATGAGGAAAAAATGCCCATAGACGAGCTAGAAAGTTTTTTTGAGCCGATTTTTGTTTTCTTCAGGAACAGTCGCCAATCAAAAGAAAGCTTTGGTTCATTCTGTAGTCGCGTTGGATTCTCTGCCATTCGTAATTTTGCTGCAAACTATACCACAGAAACCAATATGGATACAGATACTACTCCCAATCGCAAATTCCGCAAAAATCAGCGTCGCGTTAGTGTTCCCGATGAGCTGTTTCCCCGCTTAAAAGAAATTGCGGAGAAGGAAGGTCGCCCAATGAACCAAATTATTGCCGATGCCCTAAGCGATTATTTTACAAAGAGTAAAGAAGCTTAGTTAAGCTCTTTTATTATCCCTAGGCTGTCAGTTGGCAGCCTTTTTTTGTGTTAAATAACTAATGACAAATGACTATAACTTATAACTAACTAGTTTGATGCTGAAATGAGCCATATAATTGATTGTTATCGGTGCGACTCGTTTAGTATAAACGTACTGTTACCAGTACGAAGACTACTAGCATGGAACGGTTAAAAGCCTTTGGCTAGCCAATAGAACCATGACAACTGAATATCCGTGAGAGTGCGAGAACTCCTTTAAATAGGATTAGGGTTAGTCACCCCACAAACTCAAGTCTCTCTCCCCAGGTGTTGGGGGTAAAAGCACTTTCCCCACAATTAAAGACAGAGTAGTACAAATGCTGCTAAAGATGGTTTTAGAACCTATCTATGAAAGCGATTTCCTGAACTGCTCCAATGGTTTCCGACCAAGACGCAGAACTCAGGATTGTATCGCCAGATTAGATAGCTACATCAATCGACGCAATAAATACTACTGGGTCATTGAAGGGGATATCAAAGCAGCATTCGACAGCATCCACCATCAAATACTGATGAAACTGCTGGCTCAAAGAATAGCTGACAAACGGTTCTTGAATCTAATAGAACGATTTCTCAAAGCGGGAATCATGGAAGGTCATTTATTTAAGCGCACCCAATTGGGAACACCCCAAGGCGCAATCTGTTCGCCAATTTTGGCAAACATCTATCTTCACCAGCTAGACCTCTACTGGTGGAATAAATATGGCAACCTACACCGTAAAGAGAAAGAACGCCGTCGAACAAACCACATGGGCAACTGTGCGTTAATTCGTTATGCCGACGATTGGCTGCTACTTACCAACGGTGGTAAAGCAGAAGCCATAAGGTTAAAAGAAGAGTTTCAGACCTTCCTCTGGTCAGAATTAAAGCTCGAACTCTCATCCGAAAAAACCCATATCACCCATGTAAATCAAGGTTTTAACTTTTTGGGTTTTCACGTTCAAAGATACGTAAAATCTAATGACCGACCAAAGATGTTGGTTACACCAGCCCAGGATAACATCAAGAAGTTAAAGCTCAAAGTCAAGGAAATGACCAGACGAAAGTGGTTTCAAGATTCACCACAATTGAAAATCTCGGCTTTAAACGCAGTACTTAGAGGATGGATTAATTACTACCGTCATACTAACGCCAAAGGAATAGCCAAAGACCTAGATTTCTGGGTCAATCAAAGGCTATTCCTCTGGCTAAAGAAACGGCATAAAGTATCCATCCGAAAGGTTCTCGATAGGTTCAAGCTCCGTGAAAACGGTAAGAGATGGAATTTTGGGGTGGTCAATGGAGATAATCATTTTTTCCTCTACAGGATGAGCGATTTACCACTTAAGAAATACCGTTCTCGTTCTCCAGATAACCCTTATCTTGAAGGGTTTGGAACAACTACAGTGTCGGAGCCAGAAAAAGCACTATCTAATCAAATCTGGATGGGTAATGCTGAGAATGTGGCATGGCGCGAACTCAAGGAGAAGATTAAAGCTATAAGGGGTGCGAAATGCGAATGGTGTGGCAATCTGGAAAAACTAGATTTGCACCACATCATCTCGCGGAAAAACCAGGGTAAGGACGCTGAAGACAACCTTCAATTACTATGCCGAACCTGCCATGCACAAACCCCTTCATTTGGTCGGAGGTAACAATGATGGAAAGCCCAATGACGAGAAATTGTCACGTTGGGTTTGGGGAGAGGTATGAAGAAACACATCAATCGCAAGATTGGAAGGTGCGCTTTGTGCCTACTCCATGCTCACCCCTATTAGCCAACATTGCCCTACATGGAATGGAAGACAGGTTAAAAGAATACGCTGCAACCTGGAAAGGAGCAACGAATGCAAATTTGCTCTCGTTATCCCTTATCAGATATGCAGATGACTTTGTAATACTTCACAAAGATTTAGAAGTAATCAAAACCTGCCAGGAAATTATAGGACAATGGCTCCGTGAAATAGGTCTTGAATACAGCCCAGAAAAAACCAAAATAACACATACCCTTCACGAACATAAAGGCAGTAAACCAGGGTTCAATTTCTTAGGCTTCAACATCAGACAATATCCCGTTGGTAAATACCAGTCAGGAAGTAACACAAACGGAGAAACACTAGGGTTTAAAACTATCATCAAACCATCAAAAGAGAAAGTTCTAGAACACTACCACGAATTAGCAAAGATAATAGATAACCACAAAGCTGCTCCTCAGCACGCGCTGATAAGCAGATTATCACCAGTAATTAGGGACTTGCAGATTAATAGATTACCCAGTAGGCTGAGGAAAAGACTGATTTCTTCCTTAACCAAGCATGCTGACTGAAAAAGTCAAATTTACCTTCAAAGATGCAGCGAAAAAGCTAACTGGACACAAGAAAAGAGCATTTATGGCTCAAGTAACCGAAGACCATTTCAATCATTCACCTCGAAAAGCCGAAAGGGAATTGGGGTGGTCAAGACAAGCGATCACTACGGGATTAAAGGAACTAGAAATGGGGTTAATCTGTGTCGATAATTATGGAGCTAGAGGAAGAAAGAAAACCGAGGATATTTTACCTTTATTAAGACAAGATCTAGAAAGTCTCTTGTCTGAAAAGACTAGCACAGAGCCAAAATTTCGCTCGACTTTTAAGTATAGTCGGATTAGTGCAAGGGCAGTCAGAGAAGCCTTAATCTCTGAAAAAGGATACAGAGAAGAAGAATTACCTTCTCGTCAAACTATTGGGGAGATTTTAAATCGAATGGGTTATCGTTTAAAAAAACACAAAAAGTAAAACCGCTCAAAAAAATTCCAGAAACTAATGCGATTTTTGAGAACGTAGCTAAAGTTAATCAAGAAGCTGATGATGAGCCAACCAGCTTGAGAATTTCTATCGACTCTAAAGCGAAAGTCAAAGTCGGAAATTTATCAAGAGGAGGAAAAGATAGAAGGGCAGAATCCTTGAAGGCAGATGATCACGATCATCAATAGA
>CAVRWR010000107.1:0-22018 GCA_963724445.1 uncultured cyanobacterium
TCGTCCGTTACGGAATTAAACTCGCCTTCACTAGCTTCTTTGACGGCGATCGCTTTTGACCAATTGGCAGGATTGCCAATCCGAATTGCCGTCGCAATAGTATCTGGTTCAAGAACTCTTCTCCAGTGACTAAAGGAGCCGCACCAGCAGCTTGAAAGCCCATCATTTTCGGCAAGCGATCGCATTTACCTTATTGGTGATATTCGCAAAATCCCATCCAGTAGGCACTAATATTTCCGGCATTACCGACGGGAATACACAGCCAATCGGGGGCGTTACCCAACACGTCAACGACTTCAAAAGCGGCCGTTTTTTGCCCCTGTAAACGATAGGGATTGACTGAATTAACTAGAGTAACCGGATAGTTTTCTGCCAACGAACGCACAATATTCAGCGCGTCGTCAAAGTTTCCTTCAATGGCAATAATTTCTGCTCCATAAAGTAGTGCCTGAGCCAATTTCCCCAAAGCAACATAGCCATCGGGAATAACCACCAAGCCTCGCATTCCTGCCCGACTGGCATAAGCGGCGGCAGATGCTGAAGTGTTGCCCGTACTAGCACAGATTACTGCTTTTGCCCCTGCTTCTTTGGCTTTTGAGATCGCCATGGTCATGCCACGATCTTTAAAACTTCCTGTAGGATTGAGACCATCATACTTTACATATACCTTGACTCCGCGACCAATGCGAGAGGCGATCGCTGGAGCGGGAATTAAAGGAGTATTTCCTTCTAGTAAAGTGACTACTGGGGTAGCATCGCTTACTGGTAGATAAGAACGATAAGTTTCGATTAAACCCTGCCAGTGATAGGCCGCTTTAGCGATGAGGGGTAGGAAAATTTGTCGAGGGGATGCTCAAAGTCACGGGCTATTTCACTTAAATACTTGTAGAGACGGTTGACCTATTTACAAGCATTAGTCCAGTTACCGTTGGCTAGCAGTTTTAGAATGCCTCAGAGGTTCTTCTTCTATTGCACCTTAAAACTCTGATAATCAACTTTAACCTTACTGCTCAATAATTACTTGAGATCTTAATTTACCTTGAGGTTTAGTTCTGGGCAGAGATTTAGCTTTATTGCTATGCTACCGCCATTACTAGCGTTATAGTTGCCTTTACGGGAAGAGCGATTTCTTCTACCTTTAACTATCGGCTTACCCCAATCGTCTTCAGGAACATCCCACTCACCTTTCATCCAGTTAGGACAGTCGCGGTCGTAAACCATCTGTAAAGCCGCAGCCGCGATCGCTTGAGCATCGTATTCGTCGCTTAATTCTCTCACTAAAGGTAAGAAAGATGCCATTCTTTCGCCTGACAAGGTTTCTTTAATCTTGGCATTGAGTTTGCCTATTCTTTTCGCTTCTACCTGGGCTCGGTTGGGAATTTTAGCAATATCTAGTTTCCTCTGACGACGACGCTCAATTTGTTTAAGAGCGCGACGGTCGCCAGACTAAGCGATCGCAATGGCAGTTCCTGTTTTACCCGCACGACCAGTACGACCGATACGGTGAATGTACGTTTCGGCGTTGTCTGGTAAGTCGTAGTTGATGACGTGAGATAGATCTTGTACGTCTAATCCTCTAGCAGCAATATCAGTAGCAACTACCATCTTGACTTTGCCATCTCGAAATCGTTTGACTAAACGCTCTCGTTGCATTTGACTTAAGTTGCCATGATATTCATCAACGCTATGTCCCGCCTCTTGTAGCTTGCTGGTTAGCTCGCTAGCGGTACGTTTGGTACGCACAAATATAATTGCTGATTCAGGTTCTTCAATTTCTAAAATGGGCTGAAGCGCTTTAATTTTCTGCCAGCCGCGAGGCACCATATATACATGCTGGTCGATTCTCGTAGGAGCCTCTTCTTGTTGCTTGACGGTGATGTAAATCGGATCTGTCAAAAAGTTATTGATTAGATCTTTTATTTCTCGGGGCATCGTTGCCGAAAGACAAGCTGTTTGTCTTTCTTTGGGGGTTCTGCGTAAAATCTTCTTGATGTCATCGATAAAGCCCATGCTCAACATTTCGTCGGCTTCATCTAAGATTGCTAGTTTTAAATTATCTAGGACTAGTTCTTTGCGTTCTAGTAAGTCAATCACTCGACCAGGAGTACCGACTACAATCTGAACTCCTCGTCGCAGTCGGCTAATTTGTCTTTCTATCGATTGACCACCGTAAACAGTTAAAGCCTGAACTCTTTGCTCCTTGGCAGTAAAATCCTGAATTGCTTGACCTACTTGTTGTGCTAATTCTCTAGTCGGAGTCAAAATCAATGCCTGTACTCCTTTGTCATTGGCATCGACAATTTCTAGTGCAGGCAAAGAAAAGGCGGCAGTTTTACCCGTACCTGTTTGTGATTGACCGACAATGTCTTTGCCCTCTAACAAGGCTGGCATTGCATCCTGCTGAATTTGGGTCGGCTCGGTAAAACCAAGCTCTGCCAATTGTTATAGACAAGCGTCGGATAATCCTAGATCTTTGAAAGTAGTTGTCATAAGTTGCTTTGTTGTTTGGTTATTGTTTGCTAAAAAAAACTTTGTGTTCTTGCTCTGCTATGTGGCGTATCTCTAGACAGGTAAGGTAAGAGATCGCGGTCAATCTGTATTGGTCGCTACAGGTCGTTTCTGGCTAAGTCGCTGAACAGGTGGCGACAACAGCTACTTCTCCATAAAGGTCGTATACATCGGCAGCGGTGATGTTTACCGAAACCATTGAACCAAGAGAAGCTTCTCCCCGAACATAGACCAATCCGTCTACTTCTGGAGCGAACCTTGCCGAACGACCAACAAGCTGCCCTGTTTCGGGATGCTCTTGCTCGATTAGGACATCTACTCGATCGACCAACACAAGCAGCGTTTTTACGGGCTGCAATGGGCTGCTGTATCTCCATAAGGATGTCTCGGCGATCGCCAGCTACCTCTGGATCGACTTGATGCTCCATGTTAGATGCTGGTGCTTCGGCTTCAGGAGAAAAAGTAAATACTCCAACATGATCGAATTGATGACGTTGGACAAAATCTACCAGATGTTGGAAGTGAGCCTCAGTTTCCCCAGGAAAACCAACAATAAATGTTGTCCGCAATACTGCTTCTGGCAGTTCCTGTTTAATTCGTTCAATAATGGCATCATTAACTCTTCCTTGCCAAGGGCGATTCATCGAGCGCAGTATTTCGGGGTGTGAATGCTGTAATGGTAAATCTAAGTAGGGTAGGACATTAGGAGTATTTCTAATGGCAGCCAGCACTTTGGCAGTAAGTCCAGTGGGATAGGCATAGTGGATTCTGATCCAGGGAACATCAACCTGTCCCAAGGCAATTAACAGTTCTGCTAGCCTAGGTTCCCCGTAAAGATCGACACCATAGTTAGTGGTGATTTGAGAAATCAAAACTATCTCTTGCACCCCTTGTTCTGCTAAGGACTTCGCTTCTGCCACAATCGACTCGATTGAGCGGGATCGCTGTTTACCCCTTAGTTGAGGAATAATGCAAAAAGCACAACTATAATCGCAGCCTTCGGCTACCCGAAGATATGCCACCCCCTCAGTTGTGGTACGATATCGAGGAACTGTCTCATCAGCAATATATACAGGTTCGGTCGTTATTTCTTCAACTCTTTCTCCTGTTCCTGCTCGCTCAATTACATTAACAATCTTGTGGTAGTCTGAACTGCCGACAACTGCTACAGCTTCAGGTAACTCGTCTAAAAGCTCTCCCTGAAAATGCTGCGCCATGCAGCCAGTAATCACTATTTTTTTATCCGCTTCGGCTAATTCCACCAAAGTACGAACTGACTCTTCTCTTGCTTCCTGTATAAAACTACAGGTGTTAACGATTACATAATCAGCCAATTCTTCATTGGAGTCTACTTGGTAACCTGCTTGAGCCAGTAAGCCCAGCATATGTTCTGAATCTATACGGTTCTTTTCACATCCTAAATGGGATATGGCTATGGTTGGCTTATTTGCCATTCTTTATCCTAAATTTGTGAAACCTATACCAGGGTTGATATAAATATTTGCATGTTATCTCAAGCAACTCTGGCACTTGTAAGTGAGATTTGCCAAGATTATTTAGTCAGACTCAATATCTTGTTTGAAGCGTTAACCTTTGGGGTCTGAAAGATTTGTGAATAATAAGTTGATATTTTACTTTAGACCAACTGTTTTGATTATGCTTCCTAGTTTCGCGGTGGAGCAGGAGCTAACCAGACAGTTTGTAATGCCGCAAAACTATTTTTATTTTAAGACACCGCTTCTGACGGGCTTTGAACGAGAGGGTCGGCAGGGTTTCCCCTCCATGACCAATCGAACTATTGAATTCAAATTATACATATCTGTTTAGATACGTAAATAATCGTTTCGTTAAAATATATTAACAGATAAACTTGACCAATGGGAATATAAAACCCAGAAAATTGCGAGATAAATCTGTTAAAAAGTGTTGAACTGAAAGTTAAAAGCAGTATATACAGTACGAAGCTTTGTCTGAGATAATAGGAACTTTTGGAGAGAAGCAATAATTAGGCGTGATTAAATTAAAGTGGAACTAAAACAGATTTTTAAAGCAGATAATCCAGTAATTGGGGTAGTTCATTTGTCGCCCCTGCCGACTTCTCCCCGTTGGCAAGGCAAGCTGCATGAGGTGATTTCCCGAGCCGAACAGGAAGCCACCGCCCTTGCAGCAGGAGGCGTAGACGGTATTATTGTCGAAAACTTTTTTGATGCCCCTTTTACGAAGGATTGTGTCGATCCTGCGGTAGTAAGCGCTATGACCTTAGTTGTCGATCGCCTTAAAGGGATGGTGATGCTACCGATTGGAATCAACGTTTTGCGCAACGATGGCAGAAGCGCTATGGCGATCGCCACCTGTACTCAGGTGCAATTTATCCGCGTTAATGTGCTAACGGGAGTTATGGCTACAGATCAGGGGCTAATTGAAGGAAAAGCCCATGAATTACTCCGATATCGCCGAGAATTAGGCTCAGAAGTAGCAATATTAGCAGATGTGCTGGTTAAACATGCTCGTCCGTTAGGCACTCCCAACTTGACTACGGCAGTTAAAGACACCATCGAAAGAGGGTTGGCCGATGGAGTAATTCTCTCAGGATGGGCTACGGGAAGTCCGCCAACTCAGGAAGATTTGGAATTGGCATCCGCAGCAGCAGGAAATACTCCAGTATTTATCGGTAGTGGAGCTAACTGGGATAATATATCTCAGTTGATGCAAGCAGCTAACGGGGTAATCGTCTCTAGTTCTCTCAAGCGCCATGGCAAGATTAGCGAAACCATCGATCCCATCCGAGTATCTCAATTCGTTGAAGCGGCAAGAAGTACTCCCGTGATGGCAAAAAAAAGCTCAGAAATCAACTCCTCTGTTGGACAGTTAAAATAGTCTAAATAAAAGACCCAAATTCTGACAAATTTTTGCTCAAGCTATAATTTGGACAACCAAAATAATGTAATGAACTCTTAGATTTAATATTTGACTTATGCGCCGTCGTCGTTCTCTACCTTGGATATATCGTTGGTCAAGACCAATTATTGGTGCGATCGCGATCGCAGGAGCAGTCCTAACTGCCTATTTAACTATTACTAAATTAACTGGAGCAGGACCTGTCTGTTCTGCTGACGCTGCCGCTGGAGCAGGATGTGGAGGAGTTTTAAACAGTGTTTATGCAACGGTGTTTGGCTTGCCTCTAAGCTTATTTGGCTGTCTAGCCTATATTAGTATGGCTGCTTTCGCCCTTGTTCCTTTGGCAATTAGTCAGGAACGAAATAAAAACCTGAAGAGACAGTTAGAAAACTACACCTGGTGGCTTTTGCTGGCTGGCAGTATCGCGATGGCTGTCTTTAGTGGCTATTTGATGTATATTTTGGCAACCGAGTTGAAAACGCTCTGTCCCTACTGTATCGGCTCGGCAACGTTTTCTCTGAGTCTGTTAATTTTGACCATCACGGGGAGAGATTGGGAAGACCTAGGACAAATTTTGTTTACTGGGGTAGTCGTTGGATTGCTGACTATAGTTGTTACCCTAGGCATTTATTCAGGGGTGAATTCTCCTATCGCTCAGGCAAATGGTGCGGCAGAAGAGGTGGTGGACGCAGATGGCTTAATTGCAATTACTGAACCTGTCGGACAACCTACACCGCCAAAAGGTTGGGAAATCACCTCTACTTCAGGAGAAGCAGAAATTGCTTTAGCAAAACATCTAACTGCCACAGGAGCAAAAAAATACGGCGCTTTTTGGTGTCCTCATTGTTATGAACAAAAGCAGTTATTGGGTAAAGAGGCTTTTGCTGAGATTAATTATATCGAGTGCGATCCCCAAGGAAAGAATCCTCAGCGGGAAGCTTGTATGGCAGCAGGAATTGAGTCTTTCCCTACCTGGGAAATTGAGGGAAAGCTTTATCCAGGAACAAAAACCGCAGCAGAATTAGCTAAGTTATCTAACTACCAAGGCGACAAAAAATTTAAATATAAACTTTAGACGTTGCTGATTTAGCGAACGAGCGCGGTCTTGAAGGTTTCCTTCTTAGAGCGACTCGTTCAAGACAAGTATGAAATAGAAAATTGATTTGTTCGTAGCTCTTAGCTATTCAGCTATCAGCTCTTAGCTTTCAAAGAATTTCCAGAAGGAAAACTTAGAAATAAAGCGATCTCTTTTAAATCAATCTCAATCCATATACAGCGTAGTTTAGTCAATAAAACACTAGTAATAAATAGTGCTTGACTTTTTCCTCTTTTGCTTAACTTGTCACCAATACCTATTACCTATTACTTCTTGGCAAAGTAGTTCATAATGATGCGTGCAAGAAGTCTATTGGTTGGGGAGTGAAAAGCGAAGGGCATGAATAAAATGTTGGTAAGGCTATTGGGTTCTTTGATGGTATTTCTCTTAGGGGTAAATCCAACCGAAGCTTTACCTCTAGAAAATATACAGCGTCAGGAAGCAGAACCAGCTAAAATCACCTTTAGCCCTTTAGGGGAGAGATTATTTGGTCAACCAACAGCTCGGCATTTAGGTAATGGTCAAGTTTTAATTAATTTAGATAGCCGCTCGTTCTTTTTCCCTAACCTAGTTGAGGGTGGTGTTGACGATGATGATAGTGCCGTAAACTTCAATACTGGTTTTAGTTGGGGCATTAGCGACAATCTCCAGCTTACTCTCCAGTTTCAGCATGTTGACAGTAGCTCTCCTGTCAAGCAAGGAGCATTTATTTCTGAGCGTACCGAAGATAACGAAGCGGCGCTAGAGTTAAAGCAACAGCTCTGGAGTAATTCCTCAAACAACCAGGCTTTGAGTGGGGTAATTGCTGCTTCCTGGGGAACCAGAGGCTTTATGTTTACTCAAGGCGAAGCAACTACAGAAATCAACAATCGAGATGTGTTTGTCTCCTTTGCTGCTCCCTACACTGCACAAATTGGCGATCGCTGGCAGTTTAATATTTCGCCGACAGTGGCATTCTTTAAAGACAAGAGTGCCGTATTTTTTCATCGTTTACCCAATGATGAGGATAGTTCTTTTGGGACTGTTTTTGGTCTTGGCGGAGGAGTAACCTATCAGCTTAATTCTCGGCTATTTGTTTTGGGGGATGTCTTTGTTCCTCTGACGGGAAACAATAGTATCAGTCGGGATTCAGGTCAAAGCGAACGAGCGATCGCTTATAATGCTGGACTGCGCTATTTAACGACTTCTCAATTAGCTTTAGACCTTTATATTACTAATACTTTTGCCAGCTTTGCTCCTCTCTCCTTGACTGCCGATCGAAGTTTTATGGGCATTGGAGCTAATTTAGTCTTTATGCCCGATCTAGTAGGGGCGAATCGTCCTGGTGATTCTAGTAATTCTTCAGAAAAGGCAGAGTCACTCACGACAGATGGTTTAGCTTTTTTCGATGGTGGAACCTTGCCTAGTGGTAAGTTGGCGGTTCAATTGCAGGGTGGTAGTCAAGGAATCTTAACTGCTGTCCGCTATGGGTTACTCAAAGAGTTTGAAGGAGGAATTTTCCTCGATTATGTTTCAGGAGAGGTAGACGAATCTGAACAGGGGATCGGCGGCAAAGTAAAGTTTTTGCAGCAGGGAGAGAATGCACCAATAACTGCTAGTGTGGCAGGGACTGCTAGCCTTACTAATGAACCTTTTGTCAATTTTTTGTTCAATGATACAACAACCTTAGATCGTCGTGGTTTGGACAAGACTATTCCTGTTTTTACTCCAGGGGGAGACGATAATTTTCGCGGCAAACGAGTGATTTTAACTTTAGCTCTACCAGTAACATACGAAATAAATCAAAATACAGCAGTCTGGTTTACACCTATTTTAGGGTACGCTCAAAGACTAGGAACAGAAATTGCTGGATTTAATCTTGGTGGTGCGATCGCTCTTAGTCAAGAAATTAGTGTTGTCGGGGAAGTCGGCGCGAACTTTGTCGGCGAAGGCAACAGCTTAATCGATGGGCGACGAGAGAATAGGATTCCTTGGACAGCAGGAGTACGCTGGCAATTTTTATCTTTGTTAAACAGAGAGGCTTCTAAAGATAACAGCGATCCTTATCTTGAACTATATTTTACTAATCGGGTAGGATTTTCTACTTGGCATCAGTTAAGGGTAAGAGAAAATAACGATCTAGGTGTTGGAGTAGGTTTATTCTTCCCTTTTTCTTGGTGATGTTTCCCATGCAAATTAGATTGTTTCAACCAGAAGATACAGAACAAATTGCTCAATTATTTCACGATACGGTTAGACAAATTAATATTCAGGATTACTCTCAAGAGCAAGTTGTCGAGTCGTATCGCAATTACTGGACATCATCAACAAGTTTGATGACGCTTTGGGTGAGTTATTAACTATGTACCCTTGGTTCATGATGCATCGTTGCTAAAATATTGCTTTCATATTCTGCCAATTCAGCTAATCGATGTTCAACTGTAGGGCGATCGCTATATTCTTCTGCCAAAAGCCAGTAAATGCCGTAATGACGAGCTTCTGATGCCATAAGACTCCGATAAAACTGAGCTAATTCAGGATCGGGACAGTGTTCTCCAATTAAACCTAGCCTTTCGTGGGAGCGAGCTTCAATGAGTGCAGAAATGAGCAAAGAATCTACTAAACGGTCTGGTTCGCCATGGCGGATCTGAGATTTTAACCTGGCGAAATAAGGGGGCGAGTTTAATGGTGCCAAGGAAATTCCACGTATTTCTAACCATTGATTGACCCGATCAAAGTGTGAGAGTTCCTCTTGAGCGATCGCGGTTAGCTGACGGACTAGTTTTTGATGAGCAGGATAACGAAACATCATATTAATTGCCACTCCAGCCGCTTTGCGTTCACAATGAGAATGATCTAGCAAGATTAGATCCAAATTGGCGATCGCCGTTGCAATCCAGGCGGGATGGGAGGGTTGCTGTAAAATCTTGATGGTGGCAACTGTTCCTATGGATACTACTGGATTAGTCATTATCCTCCTATACTTGAGGGCGTTAATTTTTTAAGCAATATAATTGGTATATTAAATCAACCAAGATTGACCTTTTGATATATACATAATCTCTAATTAATTGGGAATACTTACTAGTAAGTTAACAATTTACTTTTATTATCTATTAAGCTATCCAGTAGAAAAAAGTAAAAATTAATTGTCAAAAATGCACATCGTCAAAACAGCCAGCATGACTAAGAATCGCCGAATTGTTATAGGTGACGTTCACGGACATTATGACACTTTACTCGCCTTGCTAGATACCATTTCACCAACTAGTGAAGACGAACTGTATTTTTTGGGAGACTTAATTGACCGTGGTCCAAAGAGTGCGCAGGTTGTTGATTTGGTAATGCGCAACCAATTTAAGTGTCTGCGCGGAAATCATGAAGAAATGCTGCTGGATGTAGTCGGGACAGGAGAAGTATCAGTAGAACTGTATCAAAGCTGGCTCTACAGTGGGGGTCATGCCACGGTTGACAGCTACGATAGTAAAATCCCTCAAGATCATATTGATTGGATCAAAAATTTGCCTTTGTATTTGGACTTAGGAGACTATTGGCTAGTTCATGCAGGAGTCGATCCCAGAATTCCTTTGGATAAGCAGGGTGCCGATCAGTTTTGCTGGATCAGAGATGATTTTCACGGCTCGGATCAAGCCTTCTTCAAAAATAAGCTAATTATTACAGGACATACAATTACTTTCACCTTACCTGGTGTTCAACCTGGGCAAATCGCCGCAGGTAAAGGCTGGCTGGATATTGAAACTGGAGCATATCATCACAATAGTGGCTGGATGACTGCTTTAGACCTCAACCAACACAAAGTTTATCAGGCAAATACCTTTGATGGGCGGATTCGGATTATGCCTTTGAGAAAGGCGATCGCTAAAGTAGACGCTACAAAAGTTTTGTCTCGTAAAATGCGTAAACGAGCCTGATTGAGTTATCAAAAATTATAAAAGATAAAATTGGGCTGGTTTATCACCAAACTAGATTTAAGTAAGTCGGGCTAGCGTTGAACCTTTGACAAGAGAAACAACTTAACTAAAATGCCAGCATAACCCTACAGCATGTCAATCGCTAGCAGCCACGAAGAATTAGGAACCGCCAAACTCTTCTTTTAAAGCTTCATCATTATCATCAGCAATATTAGCAACCAAAGTCACTAACCGAGAAATCTCTCCTGGATACATATCGGCAACGGTGCGCTGAGATGAAACCATCACCTTGCCATCATGAATACTAAAGCAGGTTTCAAAGGTACCCGTCCAGTTCATTTCTAGTAAACGACGCATCAATCCAGGCTCGTCAGTAGCTGGCAACTGCAAGACGCTTGACCATACAGTTAATAGGTCGTCGTCGGTTTCTCCTGTAAGCTGAACAAAAACTTCTACACTGCCATAGGTAAACTTCCATAAACTACTTTCATCGGTGTGGCTTACCATCGCGGTATTGTCTTGATCGAGACTAGAAATCACCGTCTCAATAACTTCTTTATGGGTGGAGTTCTCTTCCATCAATTCTGACCCAGCCTTGATAGTATTTGCTTCTGAATTGGAAATTTGGCTAACCATAACGATCCCTATAGTTAAATTAATGCCGACATCGTGAATTTAGCATCAAGTGCTGATAATTGCTAACATTACACCCATTAATCTTAATGTTGTAAATCATGTTCTTGGCGGAATGGTTATTTTGACTCCTGGCAAAATTCGCTTAATTTTTTGCAACGTTTCCCTAGCTGCTTATATCCTGAGTATGGAACAATTAAGTTATAGGACAAACTGCCGATTGCCGTTGAAAAAATCAGCTAGCAAAGGAAAATTACAACCTATCGTTCAATATTACTAAACACTTTTTTGAATACTGCCCTGAAATTGACCATGACAACCTACTATTACGTTGCTGCTAGCCAAAAGTTTTTACTGGAAGAAGAACCTTTTGAAGAGGTAATAGAAGAGAGAATTCGCAACTACCAAGAACAAGGAAAAGAGATTGATTTTTGGTTTGTTAAGCAACCCGCTTTTTTAGAAGCTCCCGAAATGGCGGACGTTAAGGCAAAGATTCCTCAACCAACTGCGGCAGTTATTACCACTCATAAGCAATTAGCTACCTGGCTAAATCTGAGATTGGAATATGTAGCTACAGGTGAGTTTGAAGCGCCGTCTGAGACTATTCCTGAGCCGTTGGCTTCTTTGGAACTGGCTTAGTGTATATATTTGCCTGATTTTGGTGGGCAATCATCATGGTTTAAAACCTTTTGCCGATGGAAAACTTTCGCCCACCCTAGGATTTAAAACTAACTAGCCTAACTGTTAAAGACGTTTATGGATGACTAACGAAGCACTTCTATTAGTTCACCTGTAATGCTAAAAGCGCGAGTTTCCTGAATCTTCACCTTGACGATTTTACCTTTTAGTTCTTCGATCTTGCCAGGAAAGAAAGTCAGGCGATTAGTTCTGGTTCTACCTAATAGCTGAGCTGGATCTTTCGTATTTCGTGCTTCGACTAAAACTTCCACCTCTCTGCCTAGATAACGCTGAGAACGCGACTCCGCAGTGACAGATACAAGACGATTTAAACGCTGTAGGCGATCGCTTTTAACTGCTTCACTCAACTGGTTATCCCAGAGGGCAGCGGGAGTGCCAGGACGCGGAGAATAAGCAGCGGTATTAACCAGATCGAACTCCAGATCTTCGATCAGCTTGAGAGTATTTTCAAACTGCGACTCTGTTTCCCCTGGAAAGCCAGCGATCGCGTCGGCAGTAATGGAAGCATCGGGCATATATTCTCGGATAGTTTCAATAATGCGACGATATTTCTCGTGGGTATAACCCCGTTTCATCGCTTTGAGAATATCGTTATCTCCCGACTGGAAAGGAATATGAAAATGCTCACAGACATTAGGCAACTTTTTACAGGCTTTAATTAACCTTTCCGTAAAGTAACGAGGATGGCTGGTGGAAAATCTCAGGCGTTCAATCCCAGGAATATCATGGACACGATCGAGTAAATCGGTCAGGGTATGCTTATGCCTGCCTTCTGGAGTACTACCAGGTAAATCTCGACCATAGGCATCAATATTTTGTCCCAGAAGGGTAATTTCTTTATATCCTTGTTTGCCCAACTCCTCTATTTCAGCTCTAATTGCTTCAGGAGTCCGAGATTGCTCTACTCCTCGTACATTTGGGACAACGCAGTAACTACAGCGCTCATTACAACCATAAATTACGTTTACCCAAGCACTAACGTCACTATCCCGACGGGGTTTGGTAATGTCTTCCACAATATGAATCGGGTCGGTGGCAACGACCTGACTACCGTCAAACACCTGCTGTAATAAATCTTCCAAACGATTGGCGTGCTGAGGACCCATAACTAAATCTAGCTCGGGAACCCGACGGAGTAATTGTTCTCCTTCCTGTTGAGCGACGCATCCTGCCACAATTAAGGTTAAGTCTGGTTCTTGGTGCTTGCGCTTTGCCTGTTTACCTAAATAGGAATAAACTTTTTGTTCGGCATTATCTCGAATGGTACAGGTATTGTAGAGAACCAAATCTGCTCCATTAGGATCGCCAGTCATCTCAAATCCCATATTCTCCAATACGCCCGCCATCCGCTCAGAATCAGCTTTGTTCATCTGGCAACCAAAGGTGACTATATTATATTTTTTTGGGCTGTTTTTCATGAGAAATCAACAGGGACTAGAAAAGAGAGTAGGAATACTATACTAGTTTAAATCTTCTGCGAACCACTAGAAAAATATCAAAGACCAATCAGTCATTGGACATCAAAAGAATTAGCTTCGGTCATGATTGAGCAAGGAATAGACGAAAGTATATCTCCAAGGCACGTAGGAAGATTGCTACTAGAAGTAACATTAAAACTACACTGCTCAGAATATGGAATATAACTATCATTCTCTTTTAGCTGGTATCTTTTTTAACTACAAATCCCCGATCCCTATTCAAACTGCTCTCCATAAAAAGCTAAAACATCATTATAAGAATCAAAATCGGCTTGAGAATCAATATATTGTTTCTCCTCCTGGGATAAATTTCTTGGTTTGTTTTGCAAAGACAAAGCAGTTTGATGAATTTTATTCATTCCTTTTATTAATCCTGGTTCTGCTGAATTAACTTTTAAATAACTAAATAAATGCTTCATTTTTGACTGCTCAATAAAAAAATCTTCATATTTAACGAAATAAACTTCATAAAAATCGACTATTTTTTTTACTTCCTGTAATCCTTGGTTCCAGTCTCCTACCGCTTGGGAAAAATCACGACTGCTTGACCAGCATTTATCAATACCCAAGGCAGCATTACTAGCTCTTGTGTTGTAGGAACAGGCGACATCATAAATATTGCGAAAAATATAAATAATTTTTGCTTTTGGCAAATTCAACCAAGTGTTCTGCCAACATCGAATAAATCGTGGTCTTTTATCACCAATATATATAGCCTGGTCAAATTTATCTTTAATTTCTTCGTAAAGATGAGGACGAATTAAATAATTTTTGCTTTTGGCATCAAAAAAAGCTGCTTTGGTAAAAGACGAAGCAGAAACATTATCATCAAGAGAATATCTTTCAATCCCCAAACATATTTCTGGACTAGAATTTAATAGTCCGCCTAATGCCGTTGTTCCAGATCGTGCATTACCGATCGCAAATAAATAATTTTTGCCCTGCAACATACTACTCGCCATAAGCTGACGGCTATTATGGATTGAATCAATTTTTTTGCCTAAGTTAGGACTAATTTTATGATTAGTTGCTTCTAGTTCTCGGCTTAGTTTTACTTGGTGAAATTCGATTTTTTTGTAGGTGATCTGGTGATTATTATCCAAAGTAACAGATTAGATCTAAATTTTGTATTTCTTGGTCAGCAAGATTTACAACACATTTCCATCGAGCATGGGAACTATTTTTAAGATCTGGTTTTCGTTGACCCAATACCAAAGAAGGATAACCAATTTTTGCCAAAAAAGAACCATGACTACTAACAAGACTAATCTCTTTAATTTGATTATTTTTGCTCAAAGCCAACCCACTAAAAACCATAGAATGCCTGCGTTCTGGAAGTAACTGATGGCGATCTATTATTAGCTGATTATTTTGGTGAGAATCTAAAGATAGGTCGTGGAAGTATGGCTGCCAATCTTCTATTTCTGCTGAATAAAGTTTGATCTTATAGCCTATTTTCAATCTATCGATATCTGCTAAAATTTCTTGTTTATCGCTGCCAATGACCATGCTGAGTAAGTTTAAATAGTAGGGATTATAACTACGATCCCGAAACTTGACCACGAACTAGCCATAATCCTCAAGCAAAACTAAACCCCGTCAAGCTCCAAGCGATCAAACTTAATCACAGGAGAATTTGGTTGACGAGTATCATAGCGATAGCTGCTGACTGTTCCTGTTGCTGTTTCTAAGATACTAAATACGGTAATGTCATTACTGGCAATATAGGGCAAGGGTTGTCCAGTATCGTCAATTAAGGGTGCAATATTTGGTACTATCGCCTCTAAACCATTAGGATCGCCCACCGCCGCAAAGTTTTCTGGACTATAGGTGGGAATTTCGCGCTTGTTTTCTTCTGTGTGTGCGCCGTAGCTATTGCCCACATTGGAAGATTCGAGAAAGTGCATACCTGAATCGCTTTGAAATCGATTCCACAGGTGAGAATGTCCATAATATACTAGCTGTACCCCTGCTGATTCCAACAGAGGAATTAAATCGCGGATAATATAATCATCTTTAATCGGATAATCATAATAACGAGACTTAACCTTTCCCTCCTTGGTGTAATAAAGCTTAGGTAGAGGATCGGTGTAGGGAGGAACTATATTCCCGCCTAAAGTATGAGGAGGATGATGAAACATAACTATTTTATATTTAGCCTGTTTATAAGCCTCACTCGCTAATTCTTGCTTTAACCACTCGTATTGAAGGCTTCCCCGAGCAATAGGTTCAAAAATATGCTGTCCATAACCCCAATTCTCTGGGTCATCTATCTCGGCATCACTTTCTTTATAGCGTCCTGATGCATCTGCTTCTAAGCTGGGACTGCGCCAAATATTGGTGACATATAGAGAAATCAATCTTATATCGCCAAAGGTTGTAGCGTAATATTTTTTACCCCCCTCACTCTGTGGCAGAGTAAAAATCTCTTCATAAGTATTGGTATTAAATGAATGATCTTCGATCCAATCTGCTTTTGATTGGGTGTTGCTACTGGAATTAGCTAAATTTACTTCGATATCATAAATCTCTTTTGCTACCTGGCGAGGATGAGGCTGACCAAACTCTTCTTTTAGACTGCTATTTGGCGATACTTTCCCCATTACTTCATGATTACCGATCGCTGTAAACATAGGAGCATGCTGAATAATTTCGCCTCCCCGATAGGCTGTCGTAATTCCCTCACGCTCAAGCTGGTAGTGTCCTCGTCCCTGAAGGCTAGGAAAAAATGCTCCACCACGAAGGTCATCAAACCACTCTGAAGCACGGTCTGGAACATTCACCAAATCCCCAGGGAAAAACACCGCATCAACCCGTCCAATAGTCTTGACTACCTGTTCTAAATTAGCTGTGGTCATTGGCATCAACTGATGATCCGAAGTCAGCAAAATTTTGAGTGGTGTTCCTGCTTTTGGTAGGCAAGCAAGAGAGAAACATATCGCTGCGGTTTACCTGCTGTCCTTGAATGCTCTCTACTTGGTAGAAAACACGCTGATTGGGAGTTAGACCAGTAATTGTGGCTTCATGTCGCCAGATATCCCTAAATGATTTGGCAGGAGGGTTGTCTATGTGAGAGTCGATGTCTTCTCGAACCCTACTTAATTTAGTCGTGTTGGCGATCTTGCTTATTTCTAACTTACTACCATATTTGACCAAATGGCGATCGCCCTTAAATTCGGTGAACCAAACTACATTTACCGTGTTCTTGGTTGGTAATTGCAGAAAAGGGTCGCTCAATAAGGAGTCGTGATGGGCGGCGACGGACTGTTTTTCTGAGGCAAAAGTCATGGGTAAATAGGATATGGCGATTGAGGCAAAAATTGCCAGACTCAACAATACTAGTTTGACGATTTTCCTAGACACAACTAACTCTTTAAATCTGTTGCTATAAATAGTTTGATGATTACTTAAACCAAGCTTTTGCTGACTTAGCGCTTACTAAAATATATCAGTGAAATCATCTACAGATAACTTGGTTCAGCGATTTATACGGCAAGAATCTATATATACAAAGCTTCTCAAGCATAATCAAATTGTAGTTCTAAACCGTTATTTATAAAGTTAAGATGACAATATAAATAGGCTAAATTACGATTAAACGAAATTGCTTATTTTGTCTTAGACGATGCCAAACCCATGCGTTATATAGGCTTAACCCCAAATATAATACTCTCATTTAGAGCAGATCGAAAGTACATTAATTTATCTCAAACCTTTAGATATCAGACAAATTAGCCTATTTATAACTGATTGAAGCCCTATTTTAATAGTTAGGTAAAGCAAATATATCTCCTAGATATTTTCAACTAAAAGTGTTTATAATGATAATTAAGAAATAAAGTAATTCTCCCAGGTTATTAAACCTAAGAATTGAACAAAGCTAATTGATATAATCCCTGACATTCAGATGTTTTTAGCTGTTTTTATTCGCCTGTGAATTATGAATTTTGTGTGTTTTGTGGTATTAGTCCAGGTCCCACGCTCAATTATTGAGCTGTGGGATTTTTCATGTGTTCTGCTAATAATTTCATCCTAGTAATTTTACTGAGGATTACTGTGGGAGGTACTTTCCGTTAAACACTTTCGTAGCAGGACCAGTCATATAAACTCGATTATCTGCTACTGACCAATCAATCTGTAAACAACCACCAGGAAGTTCCACGATGCAGGAGCGATCGCACTGATTATTTAAGACTCCAGCTACCACAGAGGCACAGGCACCAGTACCACAGGCGAGGGTAATCCCCGCTCCTCTCTCCCACACGCGCATTCTAATATAGTCTGATTTAACTACCTCAATAAACTCGGTATTGGTTCGCTGGGGAAAAGCAGGATGATGCTCAAATAAAGGTCCAATTTGTTCTAGGGCGATCGCTTCGCTATCTTCGACAAAAGTAATACAGTGAGGATTGCCCATACTGACAGCTGTAACTAACCAGGTGCGATCGCCCACCGCCAAAGGTTGTGCCACTACTTTACCATCAGGACTATCAAGAGTAGTCGGAATTTTGACTGCTGACAATTCAGGCTCGCCCATGTCTACCGTAACTTCCCCATTTGTCTCTAGTTTGGGTACAATTAATCCTGCTAAAGTATCAATCCTGTAAGATTTATTAACTTCAACATTTCCTTCAAGATCGGCGATAAACTTAGCGAGACAGCGGATACCGTTGCCGCACATTTCTGGCTCAGAACCATCAGAGTTATAGATTCTCATGGTGTAGTCTGTAGCTTCTTTGCCTGGGAGGGCAAAAATCACCCCATCAGCACCAATGCCAAAGTGCCGATCGCACATAGCGATCGCCTGTTCGGGTGTAATTACTGGCGAATCAGAGTGGCGATTATCAATCAAAATAAAATCATTGCCTAATCCCTGGTATTTGCTAAACTCGATTACCATCACTAATCTTCCCTATATAGAATAGATACAACAACTGAAAACATGACTGAATTTAATACTGATTTACCTGGTGTAAGACAAGTCCAAGGCTATATCAAAGACAAGCAGGAAGTGGAGGTAAAATTAATTACCGATGATTTAGTTGTAGGTAAAATCATCTGGCAGGACGCTGATTCTCTTTGTATGATGGATCACTACAGCCAGCAAACCCTTATTTGGCGACGTGCCTTAGTTTATCTTAAGCCCAAAGCATAATGTGCCAGCAAAATCTGTTTAGACTGGTAGCGATAGCCCAGCAGATTTATCCTAGCTAAGAAAGCTTACTTTTGACTAATTCTTGGATTTTTTTGCCGTCGGCTTTACCTTTTAACTGTTTCATCGCCGCTCCCATTACCTTCCCCAAGTCTTTCATAGTAGATGCACCAGAAGCAGCAATCAACTGGTCAATAATTGCCTCAACTTCTTCCTCACTTACCTGTTCGGGCAGATAAGTGGTAATAATCGCCAATTCCTGACTTTCTTTTGCCGCCAGATCCTCTCTCCCTCCGTTTTGAAACTGCTCAATCGAATCACGACGTTGTTTTGCCTGTTGGGACAGTAACTCTATCTCTTGTTCGGTGGTTAGGCTGTCTTGACCTTGGGGACGTAGCTCAACTTCTTTATCAAGAATTGCTTTTTTAATCCCGCGCACCGTTTGCAGACGAATCTTATCTTTAGCTTTCATCGCCGACTTGATGTCTTCTCCAATCTGTTCTTTAAGACTCATCTTTATTTACCTTTGCATGAGTAATTTATTGTAAAATACTTTTTGCGTAATACTAAAGAAATCAGATCGATTTAATGGCAAATTCATCAACAACAGTTAGGACAAATTGCACGTATAATATTTTGGTATTCGTAAGCTGCTAAATTGCTGTGACACCCTCAACAGAAAAATTCAAACCAGACTGGGCGGGAGATGATTTACTATCTCGTTTTGTCAATCTGCTAATTAAAACCAAGCCAATTTACAGCATTATGCAGCGGCAAGCGCGGCGAGTACTGATTAATACTGCCGAAAAAAACGGGATTCCCTGGCGCGAAAATTATCAAAATCTGGAAAATTCTGCCGCTAGAGATTTATTCGATTCTGTTAGTAATTCTGAGATAGCTTATCCTGATTATTATCAGGTACCTTTTCATGCCTACGATCGCGGTAATCTCTGTTGGCAGGCAGCATTTGAAGCAGCTTCAGCCACCAATTCCATGGCTTTAAGGATCTGGAGAGATGAGGATTTAACTTGGCAAGAAGCACAGCAACGTTTACGCCATAGTTTTTATCAGATATTAGAACAATATACCCCTGCAACAATTAGCGACGTTCTAGACTTGGGTTGTTCTGTAGGCATCTCTACCCTGACACTCCATCAATATTTTTCGGCGAAACAAGATAGAATCGTCAATACTATTGGTTTAGACTTATCTCCTTACATGTTGGCAGTGGCAAAAACCACTGATATTAAACAGGAAGTTAGCCAATGGATTCACGGTTTGGGGGAGTCAACGGGATTAGCCGACAATTCCTTGGACATAGTAACAATGCAGTTTATCATCCACGAACTTCCGCGCCAAGCAACGGAAAAAATATTTTTAGAAGTTTTACGTATCCTTAGACCAGGGGGAGTTTTGGGTATAGTAGATAATAATCCTGCTTCTCCCGTAATTCAGGGCTTACCTCCCGTACTCTTTACTTTAATGAAAAGTACCGAACCTTGGAGTGACGATTACTATACTTTTGATGTAGAATCTGCGCTGAAAAAAGCTGGATTTGATTATCTTCTTTGCCCAAATTGGTAAAAAGCTCCACACACTTTGCCTGATCTGTTTTGTTTTCGCTGTGCATCAAGGGCATATACAAAAATGTCTGCTGTTCTTGACATAATCCGCCGAAAATTTTGGGCGATGCATGCTCGGCTAATTCAACTGCTTGAGCATCCGTAGCAAAAGCTTGCGGAGTATCGCGAAACATATTGCGCGGGAACTGTTCTAGGACAATAACCAGCGCCAAAATATTTTGGGGAACATCGCGCCATTCATTTAATGCCCCTATTTTTGCCAGTTGATATGTGTTGATAAAACGCTGATTAATTTCCCAGTCGAATTTGGCACTCTTTTTAAACCACAATGGTTTTACTGATTCAGAAAACCAAAAATCCAGCACAGCATCAGGTGTATTTAATTTGCTCATCAATTGTTGTATCCAAAAACTAATTCGCAGGTTGGGCTAAAAACGGGTCTAGTTCATTCTTCCCATCCAACTCATAAAGATCATCACAACCTCCCAAGTAAGAATCGTTGACAAAGATTTGGGGTACTGTTCTGTTGCCGTTTGCCCGCTTTGCCATATTCTCCCTGGCTGTATCATTGCCATCAATTTTATACTCAGCGAAATTTGCGCCTTTCCACCACAAGAGCAACTTGGCTCGAATACAATAAGGACAGGTAGCCCAGGTATAAATCTCGACTTTAGCTTTAATCAGTTCGGGATGGCGATTGAGAAGAGGATTCAGAAAATTTAGCATGGGATTTAGCAATACTTACAATATATGCATTGTATATTTTTTCAGCTATGGCATAATTTTGTTCTGAATTTTAAAACTAATTTAATCTAGTATCTTGAGATGGAAGTAGTGCTGAAAATGGAAGGTTTGACAATGAATACTGAAACCCAGAATTGATCGTTAAATCATGAGCGATCGCCTTTCCATTAATCTCGAACAATGAGCAGGTTAAAGCTCAAACAGTCATTGGGCATGATTCAAAAGCAAGATGTTCAAATTGCTAAGCAAATATTAGGTTTACAAACAGATAGTCAATAAAAATTGGTGATGATTTCGCTGCTATCCCCGATGATGGCGGTTATTTTCTTTAGCTTCAGAAGGAATGTGGCACGTATTGATAGAAGAAGATCCTTGGTTTGCTGGCTGGTGTGCGGTGATGGTTAACGTCAGCGATATGCAGCTATGGGAGGAAAGGGGATCGCCATTGTAGATACAATCTGGACAGAAGATGATACTAAAGCTATACCCTGCTAGAGGGGATGAAGGCTGCTGCCCAGGCTTTTAATGTACCAATTGTCGGCGGACACACTAATTTTCATAGTGCTTATAATGCTCTTAGCGTGGCTATTTTGGGACAAGCAACCAAGTTAATTAGTAGTTTTGCAGCTCAACCAGGAGATTTAATCGTTATAGCGATAGATTTAAATGGAGAGATGCACCCAAAGTTTCCTTTCTGGAATAGTGCTACCAAATCTAAGCCAACTAGTTTACCAGAAAAGTTAAAAATTCTGCCTTATTTAGCAGAGCATAATTTATGTAATGCTGGCAAAGATATTAGCATGGGAGGAATTATTGGAACTTTATTGATGTTGCTCGAAACCTCTAAATGTGGTGCAGTTTTAAATATTCAGATGGTGTTCTTCATCCTGCTGATAAGAAAATTAGAAACTTGGTTATTATGCTTTCCCAGCTATGGATTTTTGCTCTCGGTTAAGCCACATAATTTAGATGCAGTAAGAAAAAAATTTAGTAAGCACAAAGTTTTTTGTAATTTAGCGGGAAAAGTTGCGGCCAAGCAATCGTTTAATTTTTTGGATCAGCCAAGCGCTCTCGTCTCTTTTGGAATTTTCAAACAGATAAATTTATTATCAGTTAATTTTTAATCTTTGTACAAGGCAAAAAAAAATGAGCATTTACCATTTACTCATTAGTATTAATTGTCTGTATAATCTCCAATAAATATCAATCAACTGTTATTTGGTTTCAATTACTTGGGTTAATCATTCAATCGCGCCAGTAAGTCTTTCTTGAGATAAAACTGTAGCGTCGGGAGCTTCTTCTGCTAAAGCTTCTTG
>CAVRWR010000108.1:0-9339 GCA_963724445.1 uncultured cyanobacterium
CAATAATATTATTGATGTCAAAATCCCCTCTCCTTAACTCAATCATGTCAGCAAAGGCAACCAAGACCCAATATCGGATTCGCAATTGGAGTGAGTACGATGCAGCTCTGAAAAAACGAGGAAGTCTAACGTTCTGGGTTGATGATAAGGTGCTGGCGGGATGGTTGAACGAGCAAAAGACAGGCAAACGGGGTGCCTCCCAGACCTACAGTGATTTAGCGCTCGCTACGATGAGTACGATGGGGTCAGTGCTGAATTTAAGAGGTCGTCAAACCGAAGGATTTATGGAGTCGTTATTGAGGTTGATGAGGGTAGAGTTGGCGGTGCCAGACCACTCAACTGTATCGAGAAGACTGGGGAAATTGAGCATCAGCTTGCCCATTGTAGAAGGTGAAGGGGCACGACATGTAGTCGTGGATTCGACGGGAGTCAAAGTGTATGGCGAAGGAGAATGGAAAGTCCGTCAACATGGCTATAGCAAACGTCGAACTTGGCGAAAGCTGCATTTAGGGGTCGATGAAGAAACAGGCGAGATTCTAGCAGCGGTAGTGAGTACGAATAATGTCAGTGATGATGAGGCATTTGGGGATATCTTAGACGGCGTAGAGGGAGAGATCGAGGCGGTCTCAGCCGATGGGGCCTATGATAAGCGTAAGTGCTATGATGCCATTGAGGAGCGGGGTGCTCAAGCCAATATTCCCCCCCGTGAGGATGCCCAGTATTGGGAAAGAAGGGGAGACTCATGCTCGCAATCAAAATCTCCAGCGGATTGAGGAAGTCGGTCGAGCACAATGGAAACAAGAGAGCGGTTACCACCAGCGCTCATTATCAGAAACGGCGATGTTTCGTTTCAAAGTGATATTTGGCAATACGTGTTCTCGTCGTACCTTCGATAACCAAGCCGCCGAACTTTTACTTGCCTGTGCAGCGCTCAATCGCATGACGCACTTGGGTATGCCGGATAGCTATGCCTTGAATTCCTAAAATTCCTCCCTAAAAGGGAGAATAGTGACCAGAAATTATTCATGCAACAAAGCCCTTTCTAACTGTTTTATGTTTGGGTCGATTTTTAATCCTTTGATACAGAAAAGTATGACTGGGTAAGGGAGAGATGCGATTAGATTCATGCCATTTAGCTTTTAAAATTTCGTATACAGCCCAAACTTTCTTCTGTTTAAAACTTTCGTATTCCTTATCAATTATTTCATCGACAAAAGCTAAGTCCTCGGCTGAATATCTTGATGTTGGATTGCCTTTTCTACTGGGAATTAGCCCAATTAGACCACAGCCGTATTCTTGTTGAGCTTCTTTATATTTTTTCTTCCAATGCCTAACTGTTCTTTTTGGGGTATCCGATTCTGGTGGTGGGGAAAGTTGTTCTTTAAGATAGGGTTCGAGAATACTGTAGCGTCGATTGGCTTCTGCTAAGGCTTGAGGACTAGCTGAATTAAAATATTCATTAACTACTGAATCTAAACTGTCTGTTTCTTCTGCCTGAAAATTGGTAATTTCTCCTAATTCAAGCAACTGCTGAAATTGCTGATGCGTCCAGCGAACTAATCCATCTTGTCCGCTTAGGATGATTTTGCTGTCTCCTAAATGATCTACAGTCAGGCATTTGCCATCGAGTAAAAAAGACGAACCAACTTTTATGTCTACAGTTTGCAAGCTACTGGTTACAGGTTCACTATAGTTTGCACTAGCTGTTATGTAGGCTTGTGCCGTAGCCTCATCGCGAAAAATCTTGACCTTATGCTGTTCTGTAAGGGAAACAGCACTTAGATCGATATAAATTTGTTCGGTAGCTATCAGAGCATTGAGATCGTCGATTGTTCCAAATTCTATTTTCTCTAATAGTAAACTGAGGCTAATACCTGGATGGCTTTCAACCACTTCCTTAATGCGATCGTGTATTTCTTCCTCAACAACATATTTTTGACCGAGATATCCATCTAAATATTTGCCCAGATACTTCAAATTCCGATATTTAGTCCAATCAATTTCGGAATCTGTACGAATGCAGAAATTAAAACCCAGTTGTTCGCATCGCTCTTGGGCTAATATATCCTGCCAGCGATCGCTTTCATCTTTAACGTATCTATAAGAATATTTCTCGGCTCTTTTAATTAGCGTTTTTTCTGGCTTCCACTCCTCAAAACTAACGCTATTTGTTCTGAGAACTAGGAAATCAGGAACGTAAGAAATTGTATTAGATCTTTTACCGTTAGGAGAACATTTCAAAGTAAATTGATATGGCTGATCCCAATATTCCAACACATCATCATCGTATTCATAAAATGAAGTTAATGCTGGAAGTTCGAGGGTATGGGATTCAAACTGAATCGTTCTCCCCATCAGGGTAATCGCAGCTATTTTGTATAAAATGTACTTGACAAAAGTCCCCTGAGTAGGGGGAGTGGAATCCAATTCAGAAGAGTGGAATAATAGGATAGGGTAGTGAATTTGAGAGGATTTCAAATAAATGTCAAAGGGCTTCGCCGAAGTGGTCAAACCTAATCCCCCTCAGATTATCAAAAAGCTCAAACGAAGTGTACTCCAAGAGTTCGAGAGATTGGAAGACCCCAGAATCAAACGAGAGCCGAAGCACTTGCTGATTGATATAGTGGCGATAGTAATCCTAGCGACCCTAAGTGGTGCAGATAATATGGTAGCAGTAGAGACCTATGGTAAAGGGAAACAAGAGTGGTTAGAGACTTTTCTAGAGTTACCCCATGGTATTCCTTCCCACGATACTTTTTCACGAGTGTTAGCCTTGATAGACCCCCAGCAAATGCAAGAGTGCTTCTTGAGTTGGGTCAAGCATTTGAGTGAGAAACTCGATCTCAATGTAATTAGTATAGATGGCAAAACAGCGCGGGGTTCCTATGACCGGGAGGAAGGTCTCAAAGCTTTGCACACCGTAAGTGCCTGGGCTAGCGAACATCATCTGGTCTTGGCTCAGCAAGCGGTAGAGAGCAAATCAAATGAGATTACAGCGATCCCAGAGTTACTGAACTTATTGGATATTACGGGAGCCATTATTACCCTAGATGCGATGGGAACGCAACGGGATATAGCAAGCCAAATTATTGAGCAGAAAGGGGACTATATTCTGGCTCTTCTTCGGCAATCAAGGCAATCTGCACAAGAAAGTGGTAGCTTTTTTTGAGCAGGCTCAAGGCAACAATTGGCAAGAGATTGATTACAGTTATAGTGAGAAGACAGAAGCAGGACACCATCGTATTGAACACCGTCAGATCTGGGTGGTTGATCTCGACCAATTACCAGAGTTGTCAGAGACGAAAAAGTGGAAAGGGTTGAGGAGTGTAGTGATGGTAAAACGGGAGCGGCAACTCTCTCTATAAGCGAACCACTGAGGTGTGTTTCTACATCACAAGTCTTGAGCCAGATGCTGTGATTTTGGCTCGGGTCATTCGCGCTCATTGGGGAGTTGAAAACAGTCTCCATTGGGTCTTAGATGTGACTTTCCAGGAAGATTCTAGTCGAATTCGTCGGGGACATGGTCCTGAGAATATGGGACTGATACGTCGATTGTGCATCAACTTACTGAAGCGAGACACGTCGAAAAAGAGCATTGCCATGAAACGTTATAGTGCTGCCCTAAATAATGATTATGCTCTCAAGGTTTTGTCTTTGGTCTGATAGGTCAAAAGAACCACTGGCGTACAGGTGTTGAGATTTGGCTTAGATCAGGAGGACTCAATCACGAAACAGATAAAATAAAATCAAAACTCAATTGAAACTTAAACTTAGGATTCTGTCTCAATTTACAATAGTTGAAAATTCTCATTCCTCAGAAATTTTCCTGAAACTTTTACCAGAAATCTGGGAGTTAGGGAAACCTAATTTAGCTGCGATTACCCTGCTAATGGAAGACTTCTCACTCCATCATATAAATGAGTGGTCACTATCACAATTCCATTATCAGTTTTGTGAGGTAGTGGGGGTTAGCCAATTTCTCCGATATATTGTCTCCCTACTCCTTCAGTAAAATTGCCACTTTTTCTATGACCAGAATCGTCGATTATTAGGGCAAAACCATTCCTTATTCTAGTTTGATTACACTTATTCATAAGTTTCAAACGACGTTCATTTATTAATGAAGCTGACCATTTCGATTTAGCAATAAAATGATGAACATTATGATAAGAAGAACCAATTATATTGTCAGTCATTTGAGCAATATTTTTGCGCTTACTTTCTCCCAGTAATCCAGCTAAATAGTAACGAAATCCCTTTTGTGCGCGTTCCTTTGCGCGTGACCGCGCGCAGGGTCGCACCGCTTTTGACCTTGATTTTTCCATAAATCATCGAATTTAGTACACCATTTTTCAAAGCAAGGTGGCATCGCCGATAGGGTTGTTTCTTTCATAATGAAGTAAAAAGCTTAACTTCAAGTATAAGTCTTACTATATCAAGATTTTGGCTATTTTTTGCGCTTCTTTCCCTAAAGTCCAGATAGCAATCTTCTTCAAATTTCGGAAGTTATTTTTGCTAGCTCCCTTAGCAGCAGTCCTCAACTTCTTGGTCATTGCTTTTTGTATTTATGTCTTAGTACAGGCATTCGAGAAAGCCAAAAAACGCTTAATTCGTCAAGAAGCTTTAGCAGAAGAAGCTCCCGACGCTACAGTTTTATCTCAAGAAAGACTTACTGGCGCGATTGAATGATTAACCCAAGTAATTGAAACCAAATAACAGTTGATTGAATATTGATCGGAGATTATACAGACAATTAATACTAATGAGTAAATGGTAAATGCTCATTTTTTTTTGCCTTGTACAAAGATTAAAAATTAACTGATAATAAATTTATCTGTTTGAAAATTCCAAAATAGACTAGAGTGCTTGGCTGATTGAAGTATTAGTCGATCGCTTGGCGTAACTTTTCCCGCTAAATTACAAAAAACTTTGTGCTTACTAAATTTTTTTCTTACTGCATCTAAATTATGTGGCTTAACCGAGAGCAAAAATCCATAGCTGGGAAAGCATAATAACCAAGTTTCTAAATCTATATCAGCAGGATGAATAATACTATCTAGATCTAAAACTGCACCACATTTAGAGGTTTCGAGCAACATCAATAAAGTTCCAATAATTCCTCCCATGCTAATATCTTTGCCAGCATTACATAAATTATGCTCTGCTAAATAAGGCAGAATTTTTAACTTTTCTGGTAAACTAGTTGGCTTAGATTTGGTAGCACTATTCCAGAAAGGAAACTTTGGGTGCATCTCTCCATTTAAATCTATCGCTATAACGATTAAATCTCCTGGTTGAGCTGCAAAACTACTAATTAACTTGGTTGCTCGTCCCAAAATAGCCACGCTAAGAGCATTATAAGCACTATGAAAATTAGTGTGTCCGCCGACAATTGGTACATTAAAAGCCTGGGCAGCAGCCTTCATCCCCTCTAGCAAGGGTATAGCTTTAGTATCATCTTCTGTCCAGATTGTATCTACAATGGCGATCGCCTTTCCTCCCATAGCTGCAATATCGCTGACGTTAACCATCACCGCACACCAGCCAGCAAACCAAGGATCTTCTTCTATCAATACGTGCCACATTCCTTCTGAAGCTAGAAGTAAATAACCGTCATCATCGGGGATAGCAGCGCAATCATCACCAACTTTTATTTGACTATCTGTTTGTAAACCTAATATTTCGCTAGCAATTTGAATATCTTGCTTTTGAATGATGCCCAATGACTGTTTGAGCTTTGCTCCTAATTGTTCGAGATTAATGGGAGGGCGATCGCTCATGATTTAACGATCGATTCTTGGGTTTCAGTATTCATTGTCAAACCTTCCATTTTCAGCACTACTTCCATCTCAAGATACTAGATTAAATTAGTTTTAAAATTCAGAACAAAATTATGCATTCAGCATAGCTGAAAAAATATACAATGCATATATTGTAAGTATTGCTAAATCCCATGCTAAATTTTCTGAATCCTCTTCTCAATCGCCATCCCGAACTGATTAAAGCTAAAGTCGAGATTTATACCTGGGCTACCTGTCCTTATTGTATTCGAGCCAAGTTGCTCTTGTGGTGGAAAGGCGCAAATTTCGCTGAGTATAAAATTGATGGCAATGATACAGCCAGGGAGAATATGGCAAAGCGGGCAAACGGCAACAGAACAGTACCCCAAATCTTTGTCAACGATTCTTACTTGGGAGGTTGTGATGATCTTTATGAGTTGGATGGGAAGAATGAACTAGACCCGCTTTTAGCCCAACCTGCGAATTAGTTTTTGGATACAACAATTGATGAGCAAATTAAATACACCTGATGCTGTGCTGGATTTTTGGTTTTCTGAATCAGTAAAACCATTGTGGTTTAAAAAGAGTGCCAAATTCGACTGGGAAATTAATCAGCGTTTTATCAACACATATCAACTGGCAAAAATAGGGGCATTAAATGAATGGCGCGATGTTCCCCAAAATATTTTGGCGCTGGTTATTGTCCTAGAACAGTTCCCGCGCAATATGTTTCGCGATACTCCGCAAGCTTTTGCTACGGATGCTCAAGCAGTTGAATTAGCCAAGCATGCGATCGCCCAAAATTTTCAGCAGGAGTTATCTCAAGAACAGCAGACATTTTTGTATATGCCCTTGATGCACAGCGAAAACAAAACAGATCAGGCAAAGTGTGTGGAGCTTTTTACCAATTTGGGCAAAGAAGACAATCTCAAATTTGCCATTAGACATCAAGAAATTATCAATCGTTTTAGTCGTTTTCCCCATCGCAACGAAATACTTAGCCGAAAATCAACTTTAGCCGAACAAGAGTTTTTAACTCAACTGGCTTCTAGCTTCTAGCTATTTGGTTTGATCCCGATAATTGTGCGGTGGCGAGGATCGCTGGCAACGGTGGTTTGATCATCAAATCCAGCTTTTTTCAGCGCAGCTTCTACATCAAAAGTATAATAATCGTCACTCCAAGGTTCGGTACTTTTCATTAAAGTAAAGAGTACGGGAGGCAAACCCTGAATTACGGGAGAAGCAGGATTATTATCTACTATGCCCAAAACGCCCCCTGGTCTAAGGATACGTAAAATCTCTAAAAATATTTTTTCCGTTGCTTGGCGCGGAAGTTCGTGGATGATAAACTGCATTGTTACTATGTCCAAGGAATTGTCGGCTAATCCCGTTGACTCCCCCAAACCGTGAATCCATTGGCTAACTTCTTGTTTAATATCAGTGGTTTTTGCCACTGCCAACATGTAAGGGGATAAGTCTAAACCAATAGTATTGACGATCCTATCTTGTTTCGCCGAAAAATATTGATGGAGTGTCAGGGTAGAGATGCCTACAGAACAACCCAAGTCTAGAATGTCGCTAATTGTTGCAGGGGTATATTGTTCTAATATCTGATAAAAACTATGGCGTAAACGTTGCTGTGCCTCTTGCCAGGTTAAATCCTCATCTCTCCAGATCCTTAAAGCCATGGAATTGGTGGCTGAAGCTGCTTCAAATGCTGCCTGCCAACAGAGATTACCGCGATCGTAGGCATGAAAAGGTACCTGATAATAATCAGGATAAGCTATCTCAGAATTACTAACAGAATCGAGTAAGTCTCTAGCGGCAGAATTTTCCAGATTTTGATAATTTTCGCGCCAGGGAATCCCGTTTTTTTCGGCAGTATTAATCAGTACTCGCCGCGCTTGCCGCTGCATAATGCTGTAAATTGGCTTGGTTTTAATTAGCAGATTGACAAAACGAGATAGTAAATCATCTCCCGCCCAGTCTGGTTTGAATTTTTCTGTTGAGGGTGTCACAGCAATTTAGCAGCTTACGAATACCAAAATATTATACGTGCAATTTGTCCTAACTGTTGTTGATGAATTTGCCATTAAATCGATCTGATTTCTTTAGTATTACGCAAAAAGTATTTTACAATAAATTACTCATGCAAAGGTAAATAAAGATGAGTCTTAAAGAACAGATTGGAGAAGACATCAAGTCGGCGATGAAAGCTAAAGATAAGATTCGTCTGCAAACGGTGCGCGGGATTAAAAAAGCAATTCTTGATAAAGAAGTTGAGCTACGTCCCCAAGGTCAAGACAGCCTAACCACCGAACAAGAGATAGAGTTACTGTCCCAACAGGCAAAACAACGTCGTGATTCGATTGAGCAGTTTCAAAACGGAGGTAGAGAGGATCTGGCGGCAAAAGAAAGTCAGGAATTGGCGATTATTACCACTTATCTGCCCGAACAGGTAAGTGAGGAAGAAGTTGAGGCAATTATTGACCAGTTGATTGCTGCTTCTGGTGCATCTACTATGAAAGACTTGGGGAAGGTAATGGGAGCGGCGATGAAACAGTTAAAAGGTAAAGCCGACGGCAAAAAAATCCAAGAATTAGTCAAAAGTAAGCTTTCTTAGCTAGGATAAATCTGCTGGGCGATCGCCTACCAGTCTAAACAGATTTTGCTGGCACATTATGCTTTGGGCTTAAGATAAACTAAGGCACGTCGCCAAATAAGGGTTTGCTGGCTGTAGTGATCCATCATACAAAGAGAATCAGCGTCCTGCCAGATGATTTTACCTACAACTAAATCATCGGTAATTAATTTTACCTCCACTTCCTGCTTGTCTTTGATATAGCCTTGGACTTGTCTTACACCAGGTAAATCAGTATTAAATTCAGTCATGTTTTCAGTTGTTGTATCTATTCTATATAGGGAAGATTAGTGATGGTAATCGAGTTTAGCAAATACCAGGGATTAGGCAATGATTTTATTTTGATTGATAATCGCCACTCTGATTCGCCAGTAATTACACCCGAACAGGCGATCGCTATGTGCGATTGGCACTTTGGCATTGGTGCTGATGGGGTGATTTTTGCCCTCCCAGGCAAAGAAGCTACAGACTACACCATGAGAATCTTATAACTCTGATGGTTCTGAGCCAGAAATGTGCGGCAACGGTATCCGCTGTCTCGCTAAGTTTATCGCCGATCTTGAAGGAAATGTTGAAGTTAATAAATCTTACAGGATTGATACTTTAGCAGGATTAATTGTACCCAAACTAGAGACAAATGGGGAAGTTACGGTAGACATGGAGGCGTTCCTGAATTGTCAGCAGTCAAAATTCCGACTACTCTTGATAGTCCTGATGGTAAAGTAGTGGCACAACCTTTGGCGGTGGGCGATCGCCACCTGGTTAGTTACAGCTGGTCAGTATGGGCAATCCTCACTCGTATTACTTTTGTCGAAGATAGCGAAGCGATCGCCCTAGAACAAATTGGACCTTTATTTGAGCATCATCCTGCTTTTCCCCAGCGAACCAATACCGAGTTTATTGAGGTAGTTAAGTCAG
>CAVRWR010000109.1:0-5288 GCA_963724445.1 uncultured cyanobacterium
GCAAAAATAGCTGGTGCTTTACCCGTATATCGTTTTTTTAATCAAATTACGGGTGCGCATCTTTATACGATTGAGGAAAAGGAAAAGAATTTTGTCCAAAAGAATTTGCCTAACTACGCTTTTGAGGAGAGGCATATTACGCCTTTGAGTCTGAATCCGAAATGATGGAAACTGTTCCCTTATATAGAATGCTAAATACTCAGTCGGGTGCGCATCTTTTTACTACCGATCGCAAAGAGTTTAATTTTATTCAAGCAAACGAACCTCAGTTTCAAATTGAGGCAAATGACGGAATAGCATTTTATGTTTTAGAGTAGTTGAAAAATGATCTCCTCCAGACAACAAATCAAAAATCACCTTAAGAGTGAAGGTTTATGGTTATTTTCCAGTGTGATTGGGATAGCTTGTTTGTATCTCAATTTGATTTGGAAAACTACCGCCAATATCGATTTGCTAACTACTAATAGTTTTTATTGGGGAGCAATTATCTGGTTGCTATGGGGACGCAAAGACCAGCTAAGGTATTATAACGAACCGATCGCCAGTTTTATTGGATTGCTGCTGGTGGGGTTGATTCTGTCTAAAACGTTTACCTTGTTTTGGTTTGAGTCTACTTTATTGCCACTACTGCCTATTAGTTTGGCGATCGCCCTAGCCTTAATTGCTTCAGGATGCAGAGGTTTTAGTCAATATTACCGAGAGTTGTTTTTTGTCTGGTTTTTGTTTTTCCCTGAAGGGTAATCGGCAATTTTATTGATAGCATCATCCACATTACAATTTCTCAGCGCCAAGTTTGCGACCTATTTTCTCTACTACATTGGATTTAATGTTGCCAGTCAGGGCAATCAAGTATTAATTTCTCTGCCAGAATTGGGTGAGTTTAAGGCGATCGTCTATTATCCTTGTGCTGGTGTACCGATGATTTTATTAATGTTCAAACTAGCTTTGCTGCTTATTTGCTTTACATCTCTATCAAAACAAGAGAAATATCTAATTCCGCTTTTTGCGATCGTTCTGGGTTTTTTATTGGGGGTAATTAGGGTTTGTCTTTTAACTTTACTAATTCCCAATGCGGCAAAGTTTGCTTATTGGCATGGCGGATCGGGTTCACAAATTTTTTCCACCATCGCAATTACGATTTTTGCTGGATTTTGCTACTGGATCTTAGAGAGAAGGCAGATAACAAATACCTAGGCAAAACTAAATTTATCGAGTGTAATTGATTTAGCGTTTGGGAATAAAAAGTACGACTGATACTTCAAACCCAGTGGCGCAATTATCTACTGGCGATTACCAGCATTAGTATAAATCTTGGTTTGGTGTATGCTCTGGTGGTTCCCTCTGTGAGCGATCGCTCGGTAGCCGATTTTCAGTTTCCCGCAAGTTTTGCGGGTTCAAAATATCAAATATTTGCTAGCAAGACTGACCAGGATAATTCTCAGGCTGAAGCCAAAATTGAACCAATAAAAGCCAGTCAACAGTATCAAACAATTCAAGATGGACGAGAAATCGATCTGGCAATTAGTTACCTGGTGGGAACCAGGGGTGATGTCGAGACATACTTGCAAGACTATACTTCTATTGATGCGAAGGCGATTAAAGGCAAGAAAATCCAGCAGTCAGACCAAATAGGCTATCACGCTCTAGTTACAGACAAAAACCGCGCTTATTTAACTAGCTGCATTAGTCCTCGTAGTCTGGGTAGCGTTACTCCAAGACAGTTTTCCCAACAGCGCTATGAACATGATTTAGACTGGCAGATCGCCTTTGACTGGTTGCGGGGAAAGGCTAGTATTCGCGATCGCCGTTGTCTTTGGGTACTATTATCAACCCCTGTTACTCAAGCTAATAGTCAGACTACCGAGCAAGTCTTAGAAGCAGCCTGGAAAGATATATATCGGTGGTGGCTACCAAATTTTCCCAGTTTGACCAACGGTTAATAACCAGAAGTATGAGGTATGAGGTATGAAGAAGGATATTACTCGGCAAAAGAATGCCTTTGTTCCTTGATAGACATACTTCATACTTCTTCCTTCTGCCTTCATACTTCGTTGACCAATAACCAATAATTGATCCTGTGATTATACTAGATAAGTTTAAATTTAATCACCGAGTCCCAAAGCAAGTAAATGAATACTACCTCACAAGATCAAGCCAGACAACTGTTTTCTTCAGGTATTTTGCGCTTAGTTGGCTATGGCTTATTGGTCATGGCAATCATAGATCTATTGTTTTTATTGATTCCCCCTCAGTTGATGAATCCATTGTGGGAGTTTCAAACCATGGGTGCAATTGTCGAAAGGATTCCCGTTACTTTGCTGGGTGTAGTTTTAGTTTATTACGGCGAAAGAAGCGATCGCGCTTCCATTGAAACCCTACTCCTCAAAATTTTATCTTGGCTATCTTTAGTGGCGGCAATATTTTTATTGCTGATGGTTCCCTTAAGCATCACCAATAGTTTTCGGATTTATTATCAACAAAATGCTACGGTCAATGCCCAAACCGTGAGTCAAAAAGACGCAATTCAGAAATTCAAAGAAGAATTAGAAGCGGCTAATTCTAAAGCTGAAATTGGAGAATTGTTACAACAGCAAGCCAAACAACAGGTAAATATTCCTGACTCAGTAAATACTACGAAGCTAAAAACCGATCTTTTAGCTAATTTACAAAACAATCAAGATCAGCTCGCCAGCCAAGCCCAGTCATTCAGAGCCGAAAAGCGCTCCTGGCTGTTGAAAAATTGCCTTAAGTGGAATCTGGGGGCAATAATTGCGTCTATTCTGTTCTGGTTAATTTGGAAAAGTACTGCCTGGGCAAGGCTAGAAATCGATCTAAATGAAGATTGATTTTATAGGATTAATTACTCAATTTTAAATTCATCTTTAAATTTATCTTGCAGATAAATTGGTAAAAGTACTGAAGCCGATTTAGGAAAAAATAATTAATATAAATGGGCAAGATACCCGAAAATTATCTGTCAGTATATTCCAGTATATTTAACTCTAACTAAGCTTTTGTAATGTTTACTTTTGCCGTAATTTTACAGAGCAGAATAAATTATGAGTAACGAAATAATTCCCTCTCAAATAGTCGATTTAAATGCCTTTAACAATCAAGATACTGGTTTTTCTGTAGGTGATTTTAAACAGATTGTCTATCGTCGATGGAAACCAGCCTTGGCGGTAGGAGTTGCCGCCTTTGCAGGGATTTTCCTCTTTACAGTCCTAAAAACTCCCGAATATCGTTCTGAAAGTTTGATCCTACTCGAAAGCGAACAGAATAAGCAGTCTGCATCGGTCGATCCAGTTCAGACTATGACCAGTCAATATTACTCGGTCAAAGATTTATCTACAGAAATTTTTATTCTGCGTAGTAATTCTATGGTGGATCGAGCCGTAAAAAAATTAAAAACCCGCTACCCCGATCTTTCTGCAGGGGAAGTTGTAGGCAAGCTATCAATTTATCAAGCAATAGTAGATAACAAGATTCCCACCGACGTACTGGTTGTTTCCTATACCGATGCCGATCCTGAAAAAGCCAAAACAATCTTAGATACTCTAAGCATCTACTTACGTAGATTACAGCTTGGAAAAACAAAAATTACAGGCAACTAATGCCATCAAGTTTATTGACGATCAGCTGCCCGAAGCGCAGCAAGAACTTGATGATGCAGCAAAAGAAATTCGCACTTTTAGACAGGTTAATCAACTAGTCGATCCAGAATTGTCTGCCGTCAAGGCGGGAGAGGTTCAACAAAATATTGTCGAACAAATAGAGCAAACCAAAATTGCGATCGCGCTTAATCAAAAACAAAGCCAAGAGTTGGGTCGTCAATTAAATGAATTGGGTCAAGACTCAGAAACAATGCTGGCATCTTCCGTTTTGGGTCAAGATGGCGTTTATCAAGATTTATCTCAGCAGTTAAGAACCATAGAAACTGAGTACAATCTGGGTCAAGTCGATTTTCGTGATAACTTTCACGTGATGAAAAATCTTAAAGAAAAACGACAAGAATTAAAAAAATTACTCCAAGAAAGAGCCGAACAAGTTTTGGGTAAGTCGATTTCTCCCCAGATACTAGAGCGGATAGTTTTAGCCCCTAGCTATACAGACACGACTCCACCATCGGCAGATACCACTACAAGCTCATCTAGCAGTAGCTCTAGTGGTACAACTTCTGATACAACAAATAGTAATAGTGATAGTAGTAACAGTAATAGTACTGGTACTGATAATAGTAATAATACGGGCAACAGCACATTCCCAGGCAGTCAAGGAATTGACAATTTAGGTCAAGTATCAGGAAGTAAAGTATCTTCTGAAGGTTCTACCTTGGGATTTTTTGCCAATCGTCAGCTAGAGTTAAAAAATGAAGCTGCAAGTCTGCAAAGTCAATTAGCAAGTCTGCGTCAAGTAAAAGCAGATGCCGATAATAAATTCCTCAATATTCCAGGATTACAACAGACATTTACCGAGCTAAAGCGTAAAGTAGAGTTAAAATCTGAAGCTTACGATTATCTACTGAAAAGAAGACAAGAGCTAGCAATTTCTGAGGCAGAGGAAACTGCACCTTGGCGTATACTTAATGAAGCTTTTTTACCAAGTAAGCCAATATCGCCCAATATTGTTCAGGGTTTAGTACAGGCACTTATCGCTGGGGGATTTTTGGCTGTTGCCACAGCGTTTATGCTGCAGCGACTCGATCAAAGTATTAAAAAGGTCGAAGAACTTAAACAAATTACTAAACTGCCACTATTAGGAGTTATACCGAAAGTCGCCGAACCCAGAATTGATGCCAATATTCACACTACCAAAAAAGCTTATTCTTATTATTCTTCCTTTACCGAAGGGTTGCGCTCTTTGGCGATGAATCTACGTTACCTGATGACGGATGAGGGTCAAATTAAAACTCTAGCTGTCACCTCCGCAACCTCTGCTGAGGGTAAATCTACTATTTCTCATAACCTGGGAATTGTTTTAGCAGAATTCGATCTACGGGTATTAATTGTAGATGCCGATTTACGTAAACCTAAAATACATAAGTTAGCTCAAAGTAACGAATGAGGCCGGATTGAGCGAAGTGATTACCCAAGGAAAACCTTGGACTGATTATTTGCAACCTGGATCTGTGGATAATTTAAATATAATGACTGCCGGTGCAACCTCTCCTAATCCGATCGCTCTCTTGAATTCTCCCAAAATGAAGCAGTTGATTCAAGAATGGTCAGCCGCCTATGACTACGTAATTATTGATACGCCACCGATTGGCGTAATTGCTGATGCAAAAA
>CAVRWR010000110.1:0-6382 GCA_963724445.1 uncultured cyanobacterium
TCCAAAGACACCGCCCGCCACTGGATGACGATCGCTAAAACGGAAGGACTAAGTAGCTGGTATAGCAAACCCATTGGTCGACCGCAGCGGGTGGATGAAGAATATAAGCAGCGGTTACGGGAGTTGGTTAGCAGTAGCCCAAAAGAACATGGTTATGCTTTTAAACGCTGGACAGCACACTGGTTGAGCAAACATTTGGCAAAAGAGCTAGGAATTGAAATCAGCGATCGCCATGTGAACCGTTTACTCAAGCAAATGGGGCTTTCTACCCGCAAAGCTTACGCCACTGACTCTAGCCAAGCTGAAATCAGGGGACAGAGTATTGTGATTCGAGATCTTAATCCTGGTGTACTGTCATAACTTTTTTATAGCCGATGGTTTTTTCCTCTCTCGATCTTAATCAGCAATTTAAACAGGCATTCAATAACACTCTTACCGAGTCAGACTTAAGGTTACTGGCAAAAAAGATTCAAATCTTGACTCCCAATCCTGGGGAGCCATTTTGGGAGTCAAAATCTTGTCTGCCTGGAATCTATCTCATCTTAGAAGGAAAGGTACGACTATTAGACGAGCAGGATAATTTAGTCGCTTCTCTATCAGAAGGAATAATGTTGGGGCAAATTTCTCTATTTCCCTGGGAAAAATTACAGCCCCATGCAGCCAGAGCCTCTTGGGGAGCAAAACTCGGTTATTTATCTCTGGCAGATCTAGGAAGATATTTATTACCAGAGTCAGAATTATCGCAGCAGCTTCACCATCAAGCTTTAGCTTGGGACTTACTATTATTGTGCCATCATCACTCAGCCAACAACCGTCAAAAGATTCAAGATTTGTTAGCAGCTTTACCGCAACTAGAGCGTCATCAGCTAGCAACGGGAGAATTGCCCACCAAGATATTACAGCGACATTTGCTGATCTTACGTCAAGGAACGATTATTCACTCATCGGGATTAAAATTAACGGCAGGTCAACCATATAATGGAGCTGCTTTGCCACAAAATGGAGCATGGCTAATCAACCAACCAGTAGAGTTATTCACTCTAGCCAGCAAACCCCAGGCATCTCGACCAGCTACTAGATCCTCAGAGATTGTTCCCGTTTCAACGCTGCAAATTCAACCCAGAGCGCAATCGCGAAAAGTTGTGGCTCAAAGGACGATTAAACAGAAGCTATATTTTCCTAGTCCCCAGGTCAAGCTCGGTCAGTGGTGGCAGCAGCTAACTAAACGCTACCCGTTTCGACGGCAACATAGCGGTTCAGACTGTGGTGTTGCTTGCCTGGTGATGATTGGGCAGTACTGGGGAAAAAACTTTAGTATTACCGAACTGCGGAGTATCGCCAACGTCAATCGCTCTGGTGCATCCATCAAGGGACTAATTTTTGCGGCCGAACACTTAGGATTTGCGTCCCCGTCCCGTAAAAGCGGACTTGCCTACCTTAGCCAGACAAAAACTGCCAGCGATCGTTCACTGGCGCGGAAATCACTATATCGTCGTTTATCGCATTACCCGCGATCGGGTTCTAGTTTCCGACCCCAAGATTGGTCGTCGCACCCTAACCCATCAGGAATTTATTCAGGAATGGAATGGCTACACCTTATTACTCACCCCCACAGCTAAATTTAAGTCTACTCCTGAAGCCAAGCATGATATCTGGAAGTATTTTGCGCTGATCAAGCCTCATCGGTTAGTGTTGCTGGAGATTGTCGCTGCATCCTTGATCATCCAGATGATTGGGTTGCTAACGCCAATTTTTACTCAGCTCTTATTTGACCGCGTAATTATTCAGCGCAGTACCTCCACCTGAGTCGCAATTGGTAGCGGGATGATCGTATTTAGTCTCTTTAGCGTGGCAATGTCTAGTCTGCGACGCTACCTGCTCTTTCACACGGCAAACAAATTAGATTTATCTTTGGTAGTTGGTTTTATCAACCATACTTTTGACCTGCCCCTTAACTATTTTGAAAATCGCTATGTCGGAGATATTACCTCTCGCATCAGTGAGAATCATAAAATTCGCAGCTTTATTACGGGGGATGCCATCACAACGCTCCTCGATATTTTGAGCGTTTTTGTCTATATTGGCTTGATGTTTTGGTATAGCTGGACTCTATCTTTGTTGGCTTTGGCAGTAATTCCTGTATTTGCCATTAGCACGATTATTTTTACGCCTTTTTTACTCCGAATGTCTCGTGAAAGCTTTACCGCCAAAACTAATGAAGGAAGCTATTTGATTCAAGCGCTTAAGGGAATCGGGACGATTAAGTCTATGGGGGTAGAGCGCAATGTCCGTTGGCGCTGGGAAGATTTGGCTAATGAATCTGTCCGGATCAATTTTGCTGGCAAAATGCTGACGGAACGTCTGCAAATCTCGACGGGGACAATTCAGGCTTTGATTTCCCAATCTACGCAGTTATTTGGCGTGTGGCTGGTGATTCAAAATCAACTTACCATCGGGCAATTAGTAGCTTTTAATATGCTGGTGGGTAACGTAGTTAGTCCGTTTCAGCGACTGATTACCTTGTGGAGTCAGTTTCAAGAGATTTTAGTGGCGGTAGAGCGGCTTGATGACGTGATCAATTTTCCCCCAGAGCAAGATTTGGCTTCGGGTAATCTAATTCACTTGCCGTCGTATTAAAGGAAATATTCGTTTTGAGGAAGTTACTTTCCGCTACAACATCGAAAGCGAGATAAATACCGTGGAAAATCTCAGTTTTGAGATCGAGCCTGGACAAACTATCGCTTTGGTGGGACGAAGTGGTTCGGGCAAAACCACGGTGGCCAAGCTTTTACTAGGTCTTTATCCCCCCACTCAAGGCAAGGTATTGGTCGATCATCAGGATTTAAGTCAGGTGGCGCTGCATTCTTTGAGAAAACAAACAGGAGTAGTGGATCAAAATACGTTTCTATTTGGTGGCACGATCAAAGAAAACCTTACTGTGGCTCATCCTCAAGCCACCATGACCGAACTACAACGAGCCTGTAAGTTAGCTGGTGCAGCCGAATTTATCGAACAGTTTCCCCTCAAATATGAGACGCAAATCGGTGAAGGGGGTGGTTTATTGTCGGGAGGACAAAGACAGCGTTTAGCGATCGCCAGAGCTTTATTAGGACAGCCTCGCTTATTGATCCTCGACGAAGCCACGAGTAATCTAGATGCGGAATCGGAAAAAATCATTCAAAACAATTTAGACAATATTTTAAGTAGTCAAACTACTTTAGTCATTGCCCATCGTCTTTCGACCGTGCGTCGTGCTGATTTAATTCTGGTGATGGATCGAGGAGTACTAGTGGAACAGGGTACTCATCAAGAGCTGATGGCAAAACAGGGTCAATATTATTATCTCAATCAACAGCAGATTGCCCTCGCTAACTAAAGTCGGTTGGCTAGTAATTCATCGATAACCGTCTTTTTAAGATCCCACTTTTAATCAACCTTTATTATGAAAAAGATTGTTAACTACACAGTAGTATCTAATTCTAAGATCCAAACTCAGTCAATTCGCGTCTTACTAGTAGACGATCAAAGTTTTGCCCGTCGTTTTATCCACAGATCCCTGGAAGAAGACCCCAATTTAAACATCATTGGTTCGGTAGATAATGGTCAAGATGCGATCGCTCAGGTCGAGGAGTTAAAACCAGATGTGGTTTTGATTGATTTAGAGATGCCTGAAATGAACGGCATTACGGCGACCGAAATTATCGTCCAACGCTTTCCCGAGTGCAAAGTTCTAATTCTCAGCTCCCATGAAACGTCGGACTATCTGCAAAAAGCCCTGCGAGCAGGAGCCAAAGGATATTTAATCAAAGGCAGTCCCGCTAAAGAATTAACTAATGCGATCCATTCTATTTATCAAGGATACAGTCAGCTTAGTCCTGGTTTGCTAGAGCGAGTGTTGACTCCTGAAGTAGAAATTGTTACCGATGATGAAGAATTAGAGTCCAATGCCTTGGCAGAGTCAGAATGGGCAGAGTCTACCAGGGAAACTATTGATACCCTGCCACGGGTATCTTTAAGGGCAATCTTTTATATTCTTTTATTCCTCTTAGCAGGGCTGATTCCTTGGACGGCTTTGACTAAAGTTGACGAAGTTGGCACTGCCAAAGGTAAATTAGAACCCCAGGGTCGAGTGGTCGATCTCGGAGCTAGTGTTGATGGCAAAGTTGTGGCAATCTCCGTAAGGGAAGGAGAACAGGTGGAGGTAAATCAACAAATCATGGAGTTAGATTCTGAGGCAGTCAATGCAGAATTACAGCAACAGCAGCAAAAGCTTCAGGGTCAGCAAAATCAAATTAATCAATTAGAGCTACTTAAGAATCAGCAGGTATTGGCTTTGCGTACCGAGCGGCAACAAAATCAAGCGCGAGAGTTGGAAAAAGAAGCATTAATTGAACAGGCACAAGAGGCAATTGCCGCTAGTCAATCTGATTATCAAACGGCAAAAATTCGCTACGGTGCAGCCCAAGAAAAAGTACCTCGCTATCGACAGGCATATAATCAGGGTGCATTGTCCAAAGACGTGTTGCTAGAGGCACAGCATCTGGCAGAAGAATATCAGGAAAATATCAAGCAGACTCGCGCTGAAATTGAGCGATCGCGCTCGGCGCTTAAAGAACAACAAAGAGGTCTTAATTCCCTAATCCATACTAACAATCTGGCTATTTTAAAAAGCCAGGAAGAATATAAAGCGACAGAACAACAAATTATCACGATCAAAGCAGACTTAGCCCAAACTCAAAGTCTAATTAGCGGTTTAGAATATCAAATGCAGCAGAGAATCATTTATGCTCCCATTGACGGAACTGTGTTCCAATTACCAATTAAACAGCCTGGAGCCGTGGTTCGAGTCGGTCAAATGGTAACTCAAATTGCTCCTCAAGGCTCTCCACTGGTATTTCGCGGCAAGATGAGTAGCACCGATAGTGGCTTTCTTAAAGTTGGGATGCCCGTCAAAGTCAAATTCGATGCCTACCCTTTTCAAGATTATGACATCGTTCCTGGTCGCTTGAGCTGGATTTCTCCTGATTCACGTATTTCCTCTGATGCTAATAACAGCCAGGGATCTCCCCAACCAGTTCAGGAATTTTACGAAGTGGAAATCGAGCTTGAGCGTAATTATGTGCAAAACCATGAGAGAAAAGTGACTCTGACTCCTGGGCAAACCGCTACCGCTGATGTGGTAATTCGCCAACGACGGATCGCCGATATCTTTCTCGCTCCTTTTAGAAGCTTACGCAAAGGTGGAGTTCAGATGTAGGATGCCCCCGCTTCTTGACTAGCAAAGCAACTTAAATACTTTTAATGTTCTCGAAATTTAGCCCCACAGACAACCCGAAACATGACTTCAAAACAGTTAACCCAAAATCAAACTTCCCAGGCGATCGCAATTTCTGCTGTCGATCTAATTCAGCAATTTAAGCTATCTCGCCAAATGCCTTTGGTTATAGCAGGTGTAGTTAAGCAAAAAATTATTGAGCAGACGGCAATTCAGCAAAATATTACCTTATGGGGAAACGCAGAATTCGGACAAAATAGTACGCTAAGGCTGAAAGCCGCTTTCTGAGACACTTACAGAACATCACTTCAGCATTTTAGATAATCGCAGCGGTAGAAACTGTCCAGCTTCAATCGCTTTATTTTGCCGCCAAACATAATCACCAGTCAGATTAATATGCTCCCAACCCAGTGGCGATAGATATTGCAACAGATCCTCCGATATCGATTTCCCCACCTCTCGTTGCGCCTCAATTGCCCGCTCAATATAGACCGTATTCCACAACACAATCGCCGCCGTGACTAGATTCAAGCCACTGGCTCGGTAACTTTGCTGGTCGAAACTGCGGTCGCGAATTTCACCCAGACGATTGAAGAAGACCGCACGAGCCAACGCATTACGTGCCTCCCCTTTGTTCAGGCCAGCATGGACTCGTCGGCGCAGTTCGACATTTTGCAACCAGTCCAAAATAAACAATGTCCGCTCAATCCGCCCCAGTTCCCTCAGTGCAATCGATAATCCATTCTGCCGAGGATAACTACCGAGCTTACCCATCATCAGTGAAGCGGTAACAGTGCCTTGTTTAATCGACGTGGCTAACCGTAAAATCTCATCCCAATGGTCGCGAATCTGCTTGAGGTTAAGAGTGCCACCATTCATCGCTTGCAGAGCCGAGTAGTCCTGTTCATTCTTAGGCATGTACAATTTGGTATCTTTCAAGTCGCGGATACGTGGTGCAAAGCGAAAGCCCAGTAAGTGCATCAGGGCAAAAACATGGTCTGTAAAACCTGCCGTATCCGTGTAATGCTCCTCAATGCGTAAATCTGATTCGTGGTAGAGCAAACCGTCGAGAACATAGGTTGAATCACGAATACCAACATTAACAAC
>CAVRWR010000111.1:0-29703 GCA_963724445.1 uncultured cyanobacterium
CGGAAAAAGGTGTTGATGATTTTGTCACTGCTAATGGTAAGCAAGCTTTATCTCTAATAGCCAAAATTATCGACCGCGCTTTAACTCTCAGAGACTATCTGCGAAAGTCTGGGAAAAAAACTTGGGGACTGAGTAAAAAATATCCCCCTAACGTTCTACTCAACACCCGTTACCTCAGCGATGCCGTCAGACTCCCAGAAAGGGGTCTAGTAGCCATAGAAAGTGGAATGGGGACTGGTAAGACGGAATTGCTAGCCATACTTCGTAGAGAGCATCCTCGTGCAAGATTCCTTAATATCGGTCATCGGGTCAATCTGATGAAGAATCTTTCCCAGCGATTATTGACTCAGATGTACTCAGAAATCTCTATGGGACAGTTTGCTAAAGCACTGAGTCTTTCCATTACCGTAGATAGTCTCTACAAACTGCAAACTCAGTTCAACGAATACGACTGCGTTTTCATCGACGAAGCCTGTCAGAATCTCGCTCACCTGCTTCACAGCAATACCTGTAAAGAACATCGAGCGGAAATTCTTGAAGTTCTGGAATATATTATCGGCAAAGCCAAACTAGTTGTTTTAGCTGACGCACACATGAACGATGTCACCGTAGACTTCTTTCGGGCTATGCGCCCCGAAGCAGAAGTTCCCTTCATCATCAAGAACGAATACAAACAAGTAGGAAGGGAAGTATTTTTCTATGAAGACAAAGACAGCAGTGCCTTAGTCGCTAAAATTTTTATCGCTTTGATGATGGGACAGAAAATCATGGTGGTTTCTGACTCGAAAAAATTCATCAAAAAGTTAGAGGCTATGATGGCAGTTCGGGTTGACGAGGAGCGGTCGTTGTTCAAGACCAGAAACAGGGGCTAACTCTCAAAATTGTAGTGAACTACGTATTTGGTCGATTAATGCCGATAATAGCGGTTCTGATGAGAACAAAGCATTTATCAAAGATATCTCCCAACAGGTAAAAAATGTCGATGCTCTTTTGGCTTCTCCTAGTCTGGGTACGGGAGTTGATATCTGCGACTATCACTTTGATGCGGTTTTTGGTGCTTTCCATGCCGTGTCTCAATCGGCTACTGAATGCTGTCAAGCTCTCCACCGCTATCGCCATCAAGTACCTTTGCATATTTGGGTAGCTCCCCGCCCTCCTTTTGGCTACCTTGAAACTAATGCCGAAAAGATTAAAGAAAGTATGCTGGAACTCAATCAAATGACAGCTTTTTTAATTCGTATTGATAAAGAAAGTGGAAAAAGAGGAGCGGAAAAAGATTGGGCATTAAATGCTTATTGTAAAATTGAAGCGAGCCGTAATTATTCAATTAATAATTTAAGAGACAATCTTCTAACTCTACTTGAAGAGATGGCTTATAAAATTACTACTGTAGAGTCTGACAGTGATGTAATGGTCAAAGACAAAATGCTCGAAGCTGGAAAATATTTAGATTCTATCCATCAATTAGCAGTAGTTAATGCTAGTGACATTAACCAACAGGAATATTTGTCTCGTCAAGCTAAAGATTATCTTGAGCCAGAAGAAATAGTTGAGTGTGAGAAATACCACATCCAAAGAGATTATGGGATGCCAGTGACAGAGGAACTTGTCAGGAAAGATGGGCAAGGACACCTAATTAGTCAATTCATCGCCTTAGAATCTCTTTTGGCTAATTCTGAAGGTAAGATTGTTGACCCCAACACCAATCGGGAGTATCCCGCCCCACCCAGATAGTTGCAGATAAGGATTTGAAGGAAAGAGATAATTTACCTTTGTGTATGGATTGGCATAATTATTCTAGTAAATGGCTAGCTCGTTATAATTTGGGTTTGCCCAAGCTAGTTACTCGTTTAATGGAAGGAGAGGAAATCTGTGCCAATGACGCAGATGTCAAAAGAATAACTGAAGCTGCTATTGCATCGCGAGTTCATATCAAGGCTATTCTCAATCTTACTATTCCCGAAAACTGTAAACCGATGTGGCTGGTTGGTGTATTAATTGGTCAATTGGGACTAAAAACAGTTTCTCGCAAAAAAGGCAAACGAGGAGAACAAGTTAGATATTACTGTCTGGCAGTTGAAGATACTACCTTTGCTATTGAAGTTTTACAGTACCGAATCTCTCAACGAAAGAGAAGGCGATTAAAGAAGTAGAACAGCAACAAAAGAATAGGGTCATCAAGCCAGAATGCAGACACAATATGGTATTAACCCACCATTGGACTCCGTAGGCACACCCCCTGATAAAGAGGGTGTTTATACACTAGGGGGAGATATGGATACAGATGAAAATCGGATTGAAAAGTCTCAAAATGCTCTTTCTAGATTCAATGAAGAATTGAAACAGAAGCTACAGCAGTACTTTTCTATTTTGAGGGGCGATGTAAGGCGTGAAAAAGGACTCAATTCTTCATTTTAAAAAGTTATTTTGAATCAAAAGTGTAACTTTTAAGATTAAGTGGCGTAATTTCTTTAGAGCTAAATGGCGTAATACAAATAAACTGATGAAGCGTTGTTCAAGCCGACTATGAATAGAAAAGCGCGAATCTATCATATGAGAATCTAGCCCGAAATGCTGACAAAGTAAGTATTTTAGCGAGCATAACCAATTTGCATATCTTCAGGTCAAATTTGTGACAAAACATAGTGCATTAATCACAGACTTTTGCCATTAACTTTTGCAACAGGAAAAGTCCAACAAAGCCGTAAACCTGAAATTTGTGGCAAAACTTACAAGTTTTGCGACATCGGAAATAAAAAAATACGCAGCAGTTAATTTGTATTGCGCCAAATAACTCCGAAGATTTTACGCCATTTAATTCTGAAAGTTACATCAGTCAGATCGAAAAATGGTATAAATAATCACTTTTTTTTGAGGCTGCACCATATGACACCAACCTTCTATTTCCGCCGTTTAGGAGCTTCTTTCAAGGCTCGTGCTACTGCTTTCCAAGCTGGCTTACGAAAATATTGTTGATCAAATAGTAACGGTCGCACCGCAGCACCATCTTTTCTGGGAGCAAAATCACTCAACCAAGTATAGCGATCGCATAAACCCCAATTAATCACGGTTGTAACCGCTGGCTCATCAAGGGCTACGGAAAGATACTGATAATAAGCTTCCGCTACCAGGCGATCGCGGGTTGCAATATCTTTAGGCAGCTTATCATCTATCACATCTAATTCCGAGATAATAATCTTCAGTCCCATACTGGCAACATCACTGAGGAATTTTCTAAACTTTTTGCCATCAAATTCCTTATTGCGACTCCCATTCCGCAACACAAAATGTAGTAAGAACAGAATATTTAAAAGTTAGGGTATTTCTGAGTAAAGAAATGAGAAAAATTCGGACAGTTCGCGAAAACTCTATCGCGAACTTATGACCAGGTTTCCACTTAATTCGATGGTTATTTCATTAAGCTCGGCTTATTGAGAATAACTCTAGACCAAAAGGGATTAATTCGACTCATCCGAATCCGATAGATTATGAGTATTAATGCTGATGATATTTAACCAGACCTAATATAATATTGTTGACATTTTTCTGGAAAGAAACTTAAGGTCAAACATCGGTTGGTTCTAAGGTTAGAAATTTGTTTAACTCCATTCAAAAAAACCACATGAATTCCTTGGAAGCATTGAAATATCCAGCGTAATGTGGGACGAGCTGTTAACTTACCTAATTGATTTTTAACTCCTGTTTTTAATTCAGATAACTTTAACCGCAGTTGTCTTTGACCAATTTTATAGACCAATAAACATAAGCCCATCAGCATCGCCATAGCTTCAATTCTTTCTGAAGTTTTTAAGAAGACACTGTCCGCAAAAAATAAAGGGTCTTTGAGGAAAGCCCTAAAGGATTAGCTTCGCGTCACAAATCCTCTTTCTGCCGCTTGTTGTTCTCGATAAGCTGTCAGAATATGGGCGCGAGCCGAGATAACTGTAAAATAGTGCAAGATAGACCTCAATTACTTACCAAATATAGCTTAGAGAATTAAGTGTCTTAAAAAGTGAATATTTTACCTCTCAAACATTGCCTAAAACATATCATTCTCGGCAAAGTTTTGACCTCGAAAGCACCATTTATCAATGGTTTTAGCTTTAAAAAATAAATCTGCTCAATGTTCCTTTTCGGCAATGTTTTTTGAAAAAGACAAATCTAACAAATTATTTATTGCCAATATTGAAGCTCGAAAAGCTTATTATTTCGTTGTTGGCGATCGCAGTAAGCCAAATTTCAGGTCGATTTCTCAAAGCTTTATACAGTCAAGCTTTGACCCTTATATTGCACTTTTTCGCACGTATCTCGGTCTTCCCCCTAGTACTAAATGGTGCGTACTGATCGGAGATATGAGTGTAAAACATCCGACCTGGCTCACTGCCATACTTGAGATTGACGTGACCAGTACTCTGCGCCTTACTACTGGCTCGAAACCGCTGCCCATCAGATGATGAAGTAGTCCCATCACCCCAGTTATTCGCAAAATTATGATAGAACTGAGCGTTGACCAGATCGGCTAATCCAGCCGAGTAAGTCTCATCGCGGATATGCCAAGCCTGTAGCCAAGATAGCTTGTCATAAGTGAGACCAGGACTAGACTCAGCCATTTTGGTCAATCCTAAATTGATGGCGTCTGCGAGGATTGCCGATAGCAATAAAGTTCGGTCTGGTGCGGGTTGTCCATCTTTGAGATGAACAAAATGACGAGTAAAACCAGTCCAGTCATCCACTTCCATCAACAACTCGGTGATTTTGATGCGTGGAAGTAGCACAGAGGTTTGGTCGATGAGTCGTTGCGCCCCATCCGGTACGATCGTTTCCAATGGTGTAATCTTTAATCGAGTATCAGTAATGATGACATTCGGTAGCTCATTGGCCAGTGCTAGCTCACTGACTTTAGCCAATTGTTGTTCGAGTCGATCTAATCGTTGCTTGAGGTATTCATCACAGTTAGAATCGATGGCAATTGGTAATTCATTTGACTGTTTAATCTGTGCGAACTTTTCACTTGGCAATAGGTATTCATCAAAGTTGCGGAACTGGCGGGAACCACTCACCCAGATATCCCCCGCACGCAGTGAATTTTTCAACTCTGAGAGAGCACAAATTTCATAGAAGCGAGGGTCGATACTGCCATTGACAATTACCAGCGGCTTCCAGCGCGGTTTAACAAATGTAGTTGGTGCATCTTCTGGCATCTTGCGAGAGCCACGGGCATTCATCCCCCTGAGTACAGTAATGGCATCTAATACCCGTTGGGCGGCTGGAGCAGCATTAAGTTTGAGTACATTTAGAAACTCTGGTGTATACCGTCGGAGCATATTAAAACTCTCAGTCACCAACTGTAAATGGTCAAAGGATTCGGGTTGACTGAGTTCGTCGGCTTCAGTAATACTCAATATAAAATCCTCCCAAGAAATCACCTTTTCAATGGCCACAAATGGGTCACTGCCTGACTCTTTGGCATCCAATAGCGCATGACCGACTTTTGAATAGAGCCGCACCTTGTCATTGATTGCTTTACCCTTGTCCTGAAATTCTTGCTGATGCTTGTGTTTAGCAGTACTAAATATTTTTCCCAAAATCCGGTCGTGCAGATCGATAAGCTGATCTGTGACAGTAGCAGTGCCCTCTAAAGCCAGTGCCACCAAGGTGGCGTAACGTCGCTTGGTCTCGAACTTGGCTAAGTCTTGTGGGGTCATCCGTCCCCCTTCACGTGCCATTTTTAATAGCCGATTCTGGTGAATAGACTGCCCGATTTCTGCTGGCAAAGCCAATTTCTGGAATGTTTTGAGGCGATCGATCTGTTCTAGCATGTGTCTAGAATTCGGTTTAACTGGCGACTGCCGCAGCCATACCAGCCAAGTAATACCGCTTTCAGGTTTAACCTTGAGCAGATCGTCTAAACGCTGCTTGTGTTCTGCTGTTAATGGCTCGATGAGCGTTTTGTAAATACGGCGGGTAGCAATGGTAATCGCTTCGGCACAGGCTCGGTCAATGACCTTTAATGCAGGTAGAATCACCTGCCGTTGTCTTAACAATTTCGTCGCTTGTACTGCAATTACCAAGCCTTTGTCAGTTTGCATCGCCAGATCTGTTAGACCATTGATTAAGAGCCGAAAATCAGCCAGACTAAATGGCGACAAACCAAGATAAGAGCGTAATTCCTGGAAGTGTTCGCGCCTAGTTTCATCCCGTTGACCATATTTGCTCCAAGCGGCTGCATCTACCCTAATTTGACTGGCAACCCACTGAATTAACGACTCAGTGACTATCAGGTCACTTCCAAGCATTGAGCCTGGATAGCGGAGCAGACAAAGCTGTATTGCGAAGCCAAGTCGATTGGCATCGCCACGGCGTTGTCGAATCAATGAAAGTCTGTCTCGTTGAATGTGTAGTAACAGATCAGGTCATTTTGGCTGTCAGGTAATGCCAGCAGACTCATTTGCTCCGTAGTAGAGAGAATTGAACGACGTGGCATGCTTAGTCGTCCGTTTTTAGATATTGGTACAAGGTTTCACGAATGCAGACATCACGCTTGGTGAGTTGCTGCACGAGATGGCGAAGGTCATCAAGATTTCGTGCTAGCCGATCCATGGTATGTACTACAACAGTATCTCCCTCCCGCACGAAGGATTGTAGTGCATCTAGTTCTGGTCGGAGAGTATCTTTGCCAGAGGCTTTATCGGTGAATACTTTGTCCAATTCGATTCGATCCAGTTGTCGTTCTGGATTCTGGTTGAAACTACTGACCCTGACATAGCCGATCCGTTGACCCTTCAAGATGTATAAAGCCAAATGTGTCAGGAATAAGTCTATGACTTATCGAGACATCTGTCAATTAAATAATAAAACCACTCTATTCTGACAGGTTTTAGTGGGTGAGCATGACATCAGGTTAGGGTATACCCCAGTCTGACAGATTATGACTCTTTTCCTATTTTCAGGATATTTCTTTGACAAGCCATGCAGGAAGAGGCTTTCAGCCTTAGCGTACTATTTTGTCCGAATTCTGCGTTTTCCCCTTCAAGAAGCGGTTGAAGTTGTCCAGCCAGAAGTAGTTACTCTAGAAGATATATTTGCCAAGTTTCTTCAACTGGAAGTAGGAGATGGTGCAGCGTCCTCTGATACCATACGTTCGTATCTATCCGTAACCAAACAGTATTTGGAATGGTGCCGAGATAATTTACTCTCACCTGTGGAGGCAGAACCAGAGGATATCAAGCTCTACCGTCAACATCTGGTAGAGTCGGGATATGCTAACTCGACAATTGCCACTAAGCTTAATATCGTCAGAATTTTCTATAAAGCAGCACAGGCTCATGGATTAATTACCAGTAATCCCGCAGCCAAAGTTAAAGCACCTAAAGATAGGAAAGACCCTGCTGCCAGAATTACCTTTATGGAGGCAGAGGAATTAAAGTTTTTACTTGACTATATTCAATCTCAACTGAACGAAGCCAAAACTAATAAACAAAAATTGGTATTGCTGCGCGATCGCGTCTTGGTTGGCATTATGAGTTTAGAAGGATGCAGGACGGTAGAGATGCACCAGCTTAAAGTGTCAGATATTGTTAGGCAAGGCATTAAAACTGGACTACAGGTATCAGCGAAACGAGCTAGCAGGATCGTTCCCTTGACCGAAAACCTAGCTCTTTGGCTAGACAAATATCTCCAGATGAGGAGAAAGATTTTAAGACGAAAAATCAAACCAACTGATTTTGTTTTCGTCTCCTTGAGCAATAACAGTAAGAACCAACAGCTATCGAGACGCAGCATTAGGTCGATAATCGATCGCTATTTAATTGAATGTAATCTAAAGCATACAGATGGACGGACTCTCTCGGCTCATAGCCTCAGACATACTGCTGGTACGTTGGCATTGAGAACTGGTTCGGACTTGAGACAGGTGCAGGATTTGCTGGGTCACGCCGATCCCAGAACTACTTCTATTTATGCTCATGTTGGCGATCGCTGGGAACATAATCCTGGTGCTAGTATTGAAGAAAAGCTCAATCTATCGTCATAACTAGCTTTTTCGTTTTTATATGTGCTAATAAAAAAAGCCTTTAAATCAATTTAATACTTGGGAAATTGTTTCTACCAAGTCTTTTGGGTCAAAAGGTTTGGCAATCGCCGTCGTCCCTCCAAGTTGTTGAAATTTAAATCGATCCATTGCTTTAACCCTTGCTGCCATGAAAACTAGAGGAATGGAATGATTGGAAACAATAGTTTTAAGTTGTTGCCAAATATTGCTATGACAATTATCTAGTAAACTAGCTTCGAGTAAAATTACATCGGGTCGCTTAGTTTTAATCAAAGCCAATCCCTCAGTAATTGGGGTATTTTGCACAACCCCTCAAAAAGGTATAGTTCGCGCTCAGATGACCAAGGCTTTCTATCATTCTTTTCTCTGTACCGCCTGTGTTCCCTCAGCTTCAGCCAGGTAGCGATACACACTGGACTTAGATAGATTGAAGTCCTTCATCAGCGTTTTGATGAGCACGCCCTGCTGTCGAAAACGACAGAGCTGCGTAACTGCTGCTGAGTCAGACGCTTAGTACGACCAAAGCTGACACCACGGGTCTTAGCATTTTGAATACCATCCATCTGGCGTTCAAAGCGATCTCAGTCTCGAACTGAGCAATAGCCCCTGACGTGTTGAAGAGTGAGCCGCCCGGTAGCATGCCAGTATGAATGCTCTGGTCAAGCACCTGAAGGTGGACTCCTTTTTGTTCTAACTGGTCAGCAAGCTGACAGAGATGAAGCGTAGAGCGGGCCAGTCGGTCTAAGCACCGTGATCACCAACGTATCGCCATCCCTGACATATTCGATGCAGGCTTTCAACCGAGGACGTTGGTTGTCAGAGCCACTTTGTTTCTCTTGAAAAATCTTGTCACAATTCTTCAGCTTAGTTCAGCTGCACATCAAGACTTTGACCAACTGAGCTGACACGTGCGTAGCCCACAATAGCCATAATTACCTCTCAAATGTTTCGTTATCTCTAAGAGTATTTGAGAAAAGTCTATTGGGACATAAATTGAGACATTTCTACAATAGCGCCTCAAAAGGTCTACTTTCTGGGACGATCAGAAGGGACAGAATAACTCAGAGCGAGAACCAATTCCTATGACAGAGCAGATAGCAGCTCCCAGACAAAAACGTCTGCAAATCCTTGGGGATGACGAAATTGAAAACCTTTATGGGTTCCCCCGCTTCACGTCTGAAGAGCAAATAGAGTATTTTACACTCTTGCCCAAGGAATTCGCCGCTATAGAACAGCTACCACCAGTCGAATCGCGAATATACACCATTCTACAGCTAGGCTATTTCAAAGCCCCGCCATCTCTTTTTTACTTTCAGCTTCTCAATAGTGGAAACGGATATTAAACATATCCAGTCACGCTATTTCCCTAACTTTCAGTTGGACAAGCTGGAATTAGGGAAGGTCACTCGACTGAATCAACAACGCCTGATTCTTGAGCTTTGTAACTACCACATCTGCGACGAGTCAGCTCGTACGGCGCTGACTAGGAAAGCGCAACAGGCAGCCAGAGTCTGTGGCAAGCCCATCTATGTTTTTCGTGAACTCGTTCATCATCTAGAAGAACAACGGCTGGTCGCGCCTGGCTATAGCGTTATGCAAACCATTATCGGTCAGTCCATCACCTATGAGCAGAATCGTTTAAGTACGAGTATTCAGACATTTTCATTTGTAAAGACTGATACTGATGCCTTAAATCGGCTACTGGAGGATGCACCAGGGCTATACGAAATCACCCAACTAAAACGAGAACCCAAAGACTTCAGCCTGAGTGAAATCAAATGCGAAACTACCCTCATGGCGGCAACGGGGCTATCCATCTTAACCCAGCCAATTCGAGACCATCTGGCTGAACTCGAACAACTTTTGTCAGCTCGAATTACTGAGGTCAACCAGCGGCTCAGCGCTGGCGAAAATGAGCATTTCGAGCTCAAAAAGAAGGGCGGAAAGATGCGATGGACACTTCACTCTCCCCGCGCTAGTGATACTATCAACCATCCCATTTTTGATGCGCTTAAGCAGGTCAACATTGGCAGCGTCCTACACTTCGTGAATCAGCGGTGCCAGTTTATAGATGCTTTTGAGCACCTGCTGGGTCGCTACACCAAGCAGGATGCCGACGAGCGTACCATCATGGCTAGCCTAATTGCCTGGGGAACCAATATGGGTCTAGGTCGGATGGGCGAGACCTCCGATATTGGCTATTACAACCTGGCGGCCATCTCCGATAACTTCATTCGCCTAGAAACGCTCAGGGAAGCGAATGACATTGTTAGTAATGCCATTGCTGAGCTGCCCATTTTTCGGCATTACGACATCAGTGATGCCCTTCACTCTAGTAGCGACGGGCAGAAGTTTGAAAGTCAAATTCAGACGATTAATGCACGGTATTCGCCGAAATATTTTGGACTAAAGAAGGGCATCGTTTCCTACACGCTGGTCGCCAACCATGTGCCGGTCAATGCCAGAATCATCGGTGCAAATGAGCACGAAAGCCACTATGTGTTCGACATTTTATTCAACAACACGACTGACGTTCAGCCAGAAATACATTCCACAGATACCCATGGTGCAAATGAGATCAATTTTGCCATATTGCATCTGTTTGGCTATCAATTCGCGCCTCGTTATCGGGACATTCACAATCAGGTCAGGGTTTCTCTTTACGGGTTCGAGCACCCAAGCCAGTACGAAGATAAGGGGCCGCTTAAGCCAATTCGCAAAATCAATACAGCCCTCATCATTGAAGAGTGGGAAAATATCCAGCGCATCATGGTGTCGCTAGCACTCAAGACGGTCACTCAGAGCGTTATCGTCGGCAAGCTCAGTGCCTATGCCCGCAAAAATAAAACAAAACGGGCGCTATGGGAGTATGACAACATCATTCGTAGTCTCTATCTGTTGGATTACGTCGATTCTGTACCGCTTCGCCAGAACGTTCAGCGGGCGCTGAATCGCGGGGAGAGCTATCACCAGTTGCGCCGAGCCGTTTCCTATGCCAACTTTGGAAAACTTCGCTTCAAGTCTGAATACGAACAGCAGATCTGGGGTGACTGTGGTCGGCTGTTGACCAACTGCATCATCTACTACAACGCCTCTATCTTGTCTGACCTCCTGATTTACAGAGAAGGTCTTGGTGACATCGATGGGGTCGCCCTGCTTAGCCTAGTTTCTCCAGTCGCATGGCAGGGCATTAACTTCTATGGCCGCTACGAGTTCGGCAAGCAGCCTGAACTCATTGATCTCAAAGCAATCATTCAGCAGTTAGCACAGATTCCTATTCGCTGAGACTTAAATATCTCAGCACAAACTATACCTTCTATACCTTTTTGAGGGGTTGTGCAAAAAACCCCTAATTGAGTTAGCTAAAATTACCTGCCAATTGGCATTGTGTTTGAGGCTACGTCTAGGCCTAAATCGAAGGTTCGTGCGACAAAGTGCAGCCTCCCTCTGAAATCCTTACTGTGCAATCAATACAGCGATCAATTTTTAAAAATTTAGCGATCGCCGAAAGATAAGCTACATAAATGTTTTTCGTGCAGCGTATATATTGAAAAAAACATTGTCTAAAATGAAACCTGAGATATCTTAAAACATCTATATCAAAGCATTGTAATTACATTATAAAATTTAAAAACATTGCCTAAAAGAGTCTAAACTAGGCAATGTAAATCATTTGTATTTTTTATCATTCAGACTGAAAAATGGTATAAAAAATCACCTTTTTTGAGGCTGCACTTTGTCGCACGAACCTTCTATTTAGGCCAACGTAATAGCCCCATTTGTTACAGCTCCTGGTAATCGTCATGAATCACCTCTGTTGAGAAAAGTACTACCACAAGTGACTCGTATCGCTAAAGCTGTTGGATTAAATCTCAAGAATACCATCGTCAGTCTAGATGGTGTCTACGATTGCAAAGCCAACCGCAAAGCCATTTTCAATCGTGGCATGGTTCCGAATATTAATGAAAATCTGAGTTGAATTTTTGTTGATGTGTGTATTTGAGGTTTTTGTTTCTGAAAACCTCGATTTTATCCTGCCTTAAAAACGGAAATATTGAGAAAATACTGAAGAATTAAATCAAAATCCAGTTTTAGCTTGTCTTATCCTCGATTTAATTTCGCTTGTTTAATATTTTGTCTTTATTCTCCATAAAACCCGCAATCAGTTCTAAGACAAGTTCGACTCTTTCGGCTAAATCAATCAGCCATTCATCAAGATCTAAAAAGGACATATGACAGCCAGAACAGCCACCAAGCCATACTGTTGCTAGTTTCACTTTGTTCATTTTGGTTAGTTGGTAGTTGGTTAGTTGGTAGATTTTTCTAGCACATAAACTCAAAGGTGTAAGGCAATTTGGGAAATGGATGGTAATTTTTGTCAGCTACCTGCTGCCATTCTTCAAAGAGCGATTGAGGAATATCTCAATGAGCAGTCTTGCCATTTCTAAAGGAATGTCCAAAGTCAGATCGGTTATGGACAATCTAGGAAAGATATTCTTGAGGTTGTATTGTCCGATGCTAGGCAAAGGAGGATTTTCTAAGAAAATGTCTGTTGCTTTATAGCTTTTATTGGCAGTGCTAATTATCAGAGGTTTTTGTGATTCAATATTTGCCGAACTATATAGTCCAGATAATCGCAAATTTAAAGAAGTAACTTCGGGGAATCGACTTCAGTAAAGAACATCACATCCCACTTATGTCCCGCATCATCAGTTAATACTTGTTCCGAACGACAGTGTATTTGTCCTGGTGCAATATCGGTTTCTATTACTTCGGCGATTACTGGTTTGATAGTTAGCAAAGCAATAATTAAAAATAGAGCTAGAGTAATTACAACAAGTGCAATTCCCCATTCAAGATCGCGCAGAATATGGCGCATCATTATATTCACCTCCCCAATTTAAAATAGCCATTCTTGATCTCTTTCTGGCTGTAGTAATAAATTCCAATTTCGATCGCTCTTTGGTCATTTCTCCCACTGTCGAACCCTGGCTAAAAATCGCCCCAGTCGGACAAGCCATCAGACATTTACCGCAGGAGGTACAGCTATCGGATGTTCCCCAAGACTGGTTGAGATCGGTAATCACATGAGAATTATGTCCCCTACCAGCCATATCCCAGGTATGCGCCCCTTCAATTTCGTCACAGACTCGAATACAGCGCGTACAGAGAACGCAGCGATTATGGTCGATACCAAAGCGATCGTGGGACAAGTCTACAGTGCGTTGAGGAAACTGATAGGCTATACTTACGTGTTCCATGCCCATTTCTACGGCTAGATCTTGTAGTTCGCAGTTACCGTTAGCCACACATACCGAGCAGACGTGATTTCCTTCAGCAAACAGCATTTCAACAATCATTCTGCGGTATTTCTGTAAGCGATCGCTGTCAGTTTGGATCTTCATTCCTTCGGCAACCTTAGTCACACAGGCAGGTTGAAGTTTGCTGCTACCTGCAATCTCAACTAAGCATAAGCGACAAGCACCAATATCAGATAATCCTGACAAATGGCACAGAGTAGGAATATGAATGTCTGCATCTCGCGCAGCTTCTAAAATGGTTTCCGATTCTCGCGCACTTATCAGGCGATCGTTTATGGTTAGGGTTTTAACTGCCACTTTGTTTCTGTCTATTTGAGCTGACAGATTTGTTATAAGCAAAGAGTTTGAGAAACTTGTGAGGGGTTTTGTTTAGTAGTTGAAAATAAAGCACGATTATGGTGAAGCAATATTTGTAATTTAATTAAGTATTTAATTCTATGGTTAATTATTCTTCTTTTGACTATTGACCAGCCAAATCTTGTATAAAGATGAATTACTCTTTGAGAGCAAGTTGGCAAGACAAAAGATATCTTTTTTGCTTTTAGATCGTCGATTAAAAATATTCTCAGGTTTCTTAGTATTTCAAAAGAATGGTGATGTTTGTGGCGATCAATAAAACAGTTTAGTGCTTCGCAATAATTATAATTGATAGAGTCTTTGTTTAAATTAAATCCTACTTTTTCAAGGCGATTGCCGATATCAATTTTGATGCTTCATATACGCCGTAGATAGACTGTTGGGAATAGGGAATGGGCGACCTATATTTATTATTATTGATTACTAAATAATGTCTATTAATCCACTTCGGAGATTATTTTGTGAGAACTGTGAGTATAAAAGCTGCTCGTATTCGGCAATTTCTTTATCTTTATCTTTATCTTTATCTTTATCTTTATCTTTATCGAGAATATGATATTGCAAATCATTGCTTATATTTTGGCGATCGCTAGCAGTTTTAGAATCTAAATATTTGGAATTCTTAGATGATTTTATAATTTTGTAATTACAAAAATTTATTCTGAGTTTTGATGCAGCAACATTAATAAAATCTCGCCTGTGCGAGAGAAGATTGAAAAACCCCCCGATACTCTTTTCCATCAAGCCAGCCAGCACTAATTTGGTTGTGTCGCAAAAAGTTTAAAAGACAGAATAACTCTGTGATTATCTAATTTTTTACACAGCAATTCCAAAGAGAGAATCAATAAAGTTCTTTTCTCCCAAAACATCTTTTGAATTAACTCCTGACACTTGTCCTTTATAAATCATTCGCATAATTTCAATTCCTCTAATTGTTCGCCAAGCAGTGTAAAATGACTGATATCCTAGAGCAGCATTTGTAATTCTTTTGACTCCTCTATGGTCTTGTTCAACTAGATTATTGAGATATTTTACTTGTCTGATTTCGCTTTTTTCTTCTAATACTTTTTCTGATTTTAGTTCTTTAATTGCAGGAGGATAAGCCGCATTTTTATCGACATTAATTACTCTAGGCTGTCGATTATGCTTGGCTTTTAGCACTTTCTTGAAGAACCTTTTTGCAGCTTGTTTGTTTCTTCTAGCACTTAACATAAAGTCTAGAGTATTCCCTTTACTATCCACGGCTCGATACAAATATTTCCATTTTCCCTTGACCTTAATATAGGTTTCATCTACTTTCCATGAATCATTAGTTATTTTCAAATGACGGCGAGTTCTTTCATCTATTTGAGGAGCATAAGTTAACACCCAACGACCAATAGTAGAGTGGTCTACTTTCAAACCTCTTTCCAACATCATCTCTTCCAAATTACGAGTCAGCGCGTTGCGGGTCTGTGACCCGTTGAAGCGACTGACGAGGGTACGATAGCTTAAGGGGTATTTCAGATACCAACGAACGTTGACGAGCGACCCCGCGCCGACGTAAGGCGTTTACACCGCATAGTTTGGTGCAAGGGAATGCGCGAGGAGTAAAATCACATCTTGTTGAAAATGTCGCCACTTAAAAGCCGAGCTAGAGTTCATTTAAAGAAGTTAAGCATCTAGAGTGCAATCAATTTCCATAGTACTACGACGCTACTTTCATTTTTTGCGACACAACCAATAAAACTCCTTTGCCAGTCACCACAAAAAGAATCCAACAGTTGTTAGATTCTTTTTTTTGTAGAGAAAAAAAGATGCCCCTGTATACTTCAGTATTTAGGTATTCAAATATGTAGATACTTGAGTGTGTCCTTCGGACAATAACCAAAATGGACTTAAACCACTACACAGAGTACCTTTCTCTACAAATAAATTTACTAACTAAAAAAATGACGCAACATATATTGACCTTCACCTTTGAAGTACTTTTCGTTATCTCTTCCGTATCTCTTTTCCTATCCTTTCTTAGTTTAGCAATCAAGGAAACCAGAGTTGAGCAATCTACAATTACTCCCGCTCAAAACTTTGATGCTGGAATCAAAGAGATCATGGCAACTGAACCAGAAATTTGGATCACCCAAGAAAAAGTGAAATACCCAGTTTTTACCTCAACAGAGACACTAAACTTTTCTGAAATGACTGGAACCATGCTCAAAGCGCATATTAAAGCAGACAAAGAACTACGCCTTGCCATAGAAGCACTCTTGGACAAAAACAAACCTTATTACAAAGCAAGAGTAGGTGAGTTAAAAGAAGCTTTTGCCCAACATATCCCTCTTTTGTCACTCTCCGAGAATTAAAATTAAGAGGAACTTGACTATCGTTGGCTAGAAGCCAGACCAGATAACGAAGAAGTTACTTCGAAGGTGAAGGTCAATATATGTTGCGTCATTTTTTTAGTTAGTAAATTTATTTGTAGAGAAAGGTACTCTGTGTAGTGGTTTAAGTCCATTTTGGTTCTATCGTCCGAAGGACACACTCAAGTATCTACATATTTGAATACCTGAATATTTGAAGTATACAGGGGCATGCTTTTTTTCTTGACGAAAAAGAATCTAACAACTGTTGGATTCTTTTTGTGGTGACTGGCAAAGGAGTTTTATTGGTTGTGTCGCAAAAAATGAAAGTAGCGTCGTAGTACTATGGAAATTGATTGCACTCTAGATGCTTAACTTATTTTAAATGAACTCTAGCTCGGCTTTTTAGTGGCGACATTTTCGACGAGATGTGATTTTTCTCCTCGCGCATTCCCTTGCACCAAACTGTGCGGGTAAACGCCTTACGTCGGCGCGGGGTCGCTCGTCAACGTTCGTTGGTATCTGAAATACCCCTTAAGCTATCGTACCCTCGTCAGTCGCTTCAACGGGTCACAGACCCGCAACGCGCTGACTCGTAATTTAGAAGAGATGATGTGAGAGAGGTTTGGAAGTAGACCACTCTACTATTGGTCGTTGGGTGTTGAGCTTATTCTCCTCAAATAGATGAAAAAACTCGCCGTCATTTTAAACTAACTAATGATTCATGGAAAGTAGATGAAACCTATATTACGACTCGCGCGTTCCCTTGCACCAAACTATGCGGTGTAAACGCCTGTCGGCGACGCGGGGTCGCTCGTCAAGGTCAAGGGAAAATCGGAAATATTTGGCTCGAGCACCGTGGATAGTAAAGGGAATACTCTGGACTTTATGTTAAGTGCTAGAAGAAACAAACAAGCTGCAAAAAGGTTCTTCAAGAAAGTGCTAAAAGCCAAGTATAATCGACAGCCTAGAGTAATTAATGTCGATACGGACATCTCACGATGGCGAGGCAACCTCGCCATCTGTGTCCTCAAAAATGCGGCTTATCCTCCGGCAATTAAAGAACTAAAATCAGAAAAAGTATTAGAAGAAAAAAGCAAAATCAGACAGAGTAAAATATCTCAATAATCTAGTTGAACAAGACCATAGAGGAGTCAAAAGAATTACAAATGCTGCATAACGGATATCAGTCATTTTACACTGCTTGGCGAACAATTAAAGGAATGAAATCATGCGCATGATTGATAAAGGACAAGTGGAAGGAGTTAATTCAAAAGATGTTTTGGGAGAAAAGAACTTTATTGATTCTCTCTCTTTGGAGTTGCTGTGTAAAAGATTAGATAATCACAGAGTTATTCTGTCTTTTAAAATTTTTTGCGACACAACCAAATTAGTGCTGGCTGGCTTGATGGAAAAGAGTATCGGGGGGTTTTTCAATCTTCTCTCGCACAGGCGAGATTTTATTAATGTTGCTGCATCAAAACTCAGAATAAATTTTTGTAATTACAAAATTATAAAATCATCTCAAGAATTCCAAATATTTAGATTCTAAAACTGCTAGCGATCGCCAAAATATAAGCAATGATTTGCAATATCATATTCTCGATAAAGATAAAGATAAAGATAAAGATAAAGATAAAGATAAAGAAATTGCCGAATACGAGCAGCTTATACTCACAGTTCTCACAAAATAATCTCCGAAGTGGATTAATAGACATTATTTAGTAATCAATAATAATAAATATAGGTCGCCCATTCCCTATTCCCACACAGTCTATCTACGGCGTATATGAAGCATCAAAATTGATATCGGCAATCGCCTTGAAAAAGTAGGATTTAATTTAAACAAAGACTCTATCAATTATAATTATTGCGAAGCACTAAACTGTTTTATTGATCGCCACAAACATCACCATTCTTTTGAAATACTAAGAAACCTGAGAATATTTTTAATCGACGATCTAAAAGCAAAAAAGATATCTTTTGTCTTGCCAACTTGCTCTCAAAGAGTAATTCATCTTTATACAAGATTTGGCTGGTCAATAGTCAAAAGAAGAATAATTAACCATAGAATTAAATACTTAATTAAATTACAAATATTGCTTCACCATAATCGTGCTTTATTTTCAACTACTAAACAAAACCCCTCACAAGTTTCTCAAACTCTTTGCTTATAACAAATCTGTCAGCTCAAATAGACAGAAACAAAGTGGCAGTTAAAACCCTAACCAGTAAACGATCGCCGTGATAAGTGCGCGAGAATCGGAAACCATTTTAGAAGCTGCGCGAGATGCAGACATTCATATTCCTACTCTGTGCCATTTGTCAGGATTATCTGATATTGGTGCTTGTCGCTTATGCTTAGTTGAGATTGCAGGTAGCAGCAAACTTCAACCTGCCTGTGTGGACTACAGGTAGCCGGAATGAAGATCCAAACTGACAGCGATCGCTTACAGAAATACCGCAGAATGATTGTTGAGAATGCTGTTTGCTGAAGCAGAAATCACGTCTACTCGGTATGTTGGCTAACGGTAACTGCGAACTACAAGATCTAGCCGTAGAAATGGGCATGGAACACGTAAGTATAGCCTATCAGTTTCCTCAACGCACTGTAGACTTGTGCCAGGATCGCTTTGGTATCGACCATAATCGCTGCGTTCTCTGTACGCGCTGTATTCGAGTCTGTGACGAAATTGAAGGGGCGCATACCTGGGATATGGCTGGTAGGGGACATAATTGTCATGTGATTACCGATCTCAACCAGTCTTGGGGAACATCCGATAGCTGTACCTCCTGCGGTAAATGTCTGATGGCTTGCTCCGACTCGGGCGATTTTTAGCCAGGGTTCGACAGTGGGAGAAATGACCAAAGAGCGATCGAAATTGGAATTTATTACTACAGCCAGAAAGAATCAAGAAAATGGCTATTTTAAATTGGGGAGGTGAATATAATGATGCGCCATATTCTGCGCGATCTTGAATGGGGAATTGCACTTGTTGTAATTACTCTAGCTATTTTTAATTATCGCTTTGCTAACTATCAAACCAGTAATCGCCGAAGTAATAAAACCGATATTGCACCAGGACAAATACACTGTCGTTCGGAACAAGTATTAACTGATGATGCGGGACATAAGTGGGATGTGATGTTCTTTACTGAAGTCGATTCCCCCGAAGTTACTTCTTTAAATTTGCGATTATCTGGACTATATAGTTCGGCAAATATTGAATCACAAAAACCTCTGATAATTAGCACTGCCAATAAAAGCTATAAAGCAACAGACATTTTCTTAGAAAATCCTCCTTTGCCTAGCATCGGACAATACAACCTCAAGAATATCTTTCCTAGATTGTCCATAACCAATCTGACTTTGGACATTCCTTTAGAAAATGGCAAGACTGCTCATTTAGATATTCCTCAATCGCTCTTTGAAGAATGGCAGCAGGTAGCTGACAAAAATTACCATCCATTTCCCAAATTGCCTTACACCTTTGAGTTTATGTGCTAGAAAAATCTACCAACTAACCAACTACCAACTAACCAAAATGAACAAAGTGAAACTAGCAACAGTATGGCTTGGTGGCTGTTCTGGCTGTCATATGTCCTTTTTAATCTTGATGAATGGCTGATCGATTTAGCCGAAAGAGTCGAACTTGTCTTAGAACTGATTGCGGGTTTTATGGAGAATAAAGACAAAATATTAAACAAGCGAAATTAAATCGAGGATAAGAGCAAGCTAAAACTGGATTTTGATTTAATTCTTCAGTATTTTCTCAATATTTCCGTTTTTAAGGCAGGATAAATCGAGGTTTTCAGAAACAAAAACCTCAAATACACACATCAACAAAAATTCAACTCAGATTTTCATTAATATTCGGAACCATGCCACGATTGAAAATGGCTTTGCGGTTGGCTTTGCAATCGTAGACACCATCTAGACTGACGATGGTATTCTTGAGATTTAATCCAACAGCTTTAGCGATACGAGTCACTTGTGGTAGTACTTTTCTCAACAGAGGTGATTCATGACGATTACCAGGAGCTGTAACAAATGGGGCTATTACGTTGGCCTAAATAGAAGGTTCGTGCGACAAAGTGCAGCCTCAAAAAAAGGGTGATTTTTTATACCATTTTTCAGTCTGAATGATAAAAAATACAAATCATTTACATTGCCTAGTTTAGACTCTTTTAGGCAATGTTTTTAAATTTTATAATGTAATTACAATGCTTTGATATAGATGTTTTAAGATATCTCAGGTTTCATTTTAGACAATGTTTTTTTCAATATATACGCTGCACGAAAAACATTTATGTAGCTTATCTTTTGGCGATCGCTAGAATTTTTAAAAATTGATCGCTGTATTGATTGCACAGTAAGGATTTCAGAGGGAGGCTGCACTTTGTCGCACGAACCTTCTATTTAGGCCTAGACGTAGCCTCAAACACAATGCCAATTGGCAGGTAATTTTAGCTAACTCAATTAGGGGTTTTTTGCACAACCCCTCAAAAAGGTATAGTTAGTGCTGAAACATTAAAGTTTTAGCGAATAGGAATCTGTGCTAACTGCTGAATAATTGCTTTGAGATCGATGAGTTCAGGCTGTTTGCCGAACTCGTAGCGACCATAAAAGTTAATGCTCTGCCATGCGACTGGAGAAACTAGACTAAGCAGGGCGACCCCATCGATGTCACCAAGACCTTCTCTGTAAATCAGGAGGTCAGACAAAATAGAGGCGTTGTAGTAGATGATGCAGTTGGTCAACAGCCGACCACAGTCACCCCAAATCTGTTGTTCATATTCAGACTTGAAGCGAAGTTTTCCAAAGTTGGCATAGGAAACGGCTCGGCGCAACTGGTGATAGCTCTCCCCGCGATTCAGCGCCCGCTGAACATTCTGGCGAAGTGGTACAGAATCGACATAATCCAACAGATAGAGACTGCGAATGATGTTGTCATACTCCCATAGCGCCCGTTTGGTTTGATTTTTGCGGGCATAGGCACTGAGCTTACCGAGCGCGATTAACGCTCTGAGTAACCGTCTTGGGCTAGCGACCCCGTGGATGCGCTCAGATATCTGACCACTCTTCGATGATGAGGGCTGTATTGATTTTGCGATTGGTTTAAGCGGCCCCTTATCTTCGTACTGACTTCGGTGCTCGAACCCGTAAAGAGAACCCTGAGCTGATTGTGAATGTCCCGATAACGAGGCGCGAATTGATAGCGCAAAAGATGCAATATGGCAAAATTAATCTCATTTGCACCATCGGTATCTGTGGAATGGATTTACTGGCTGAACGTTAGTCGTGTTGTTGAATAGAATGTCGGACACATAGTGGCTTTCATGTTCATTTGCACCGATGATCCTGGCATTGATCGGCGCATCGTTGGCGACCAGGTGTGTCGGAAACGATGCCCTTCTTCAGTCCAAAATATTTCGGCGAATACCGCGCATTAATCGTCTGAATTTGACTTTCGAACTTTGCCCGTCGCTACTAAGTGAAGGGCATCACCGATGTCGTAATACCGAAAAATGGGCAGCTCAGTAATGGCATTACTAGCGAAGGTCATTCGCTTCCCTGAGCGTTTCTAGGCGAATGAAGTTATCGGAGATGGCCGCCAGGGCGTGATAGCCAAGATCGGAGGTCTCGCCCATCCGACCTAGACCCATATTGGTTCCCCAGGCAATTAGGCTAGCCATGATGGTGCGCTCGTCGGCATTCTGCTTGGTGTAGCGACCCAGCAGGTGCTCAAAAGCATCTATAAACTGGCACCGCTGATTCACGAAGTGTAGGACGCTGCCAATGTTGACCTGCTTAAGCGCATCAAAAATGGGATGGTTGATAGTATCACTAGCGCGGGGAGAGTGAAGTATCCATCGCATCTGTGAACCCTTCTTTTTGAGCTCGAAATGCTCATTTTCGCCAGCGCTGAGCCGCTGGTTAACCTCAGTAATTCGAGCTGACAAAAGTTGTTCGAGTTCAGCCAGGTGGTCTTGAATTGGCTGGGTTAAGATGGATAGCCCCGTTGCCGCTATGAGGGTAGTTTCGCGTTTGATTTCACTCAGGCTGAAGTCTTTGGGTTCTCGTTTTAGTTGGGTGATTTCGTATAGCCCTGGTGCATCCTCCAATAGCCGATTTAAGGCATCAGTATCAGTCTTTGACAAATGACGTTGAACAACTGTACTCAATCGATTCTGCTCATAGGTGATGGACTGACCCACAACGGTTTGCATAACGCTATAGCCAGGCGCGACCAGACGTTGTTCTTCTAGATGATGAACGAGTTCACGAAAAACATAGATGGGCTTGCCGCAGACTCTGGCTGCCTGTTGCGCTTTCCTTTTCAGCGCCGTACGCGCTGACTCGTCGCAGGTGTGGTAGTTACAAAGCTCAAGAATCAGGCGTTGTTGATTCAGTCGAGTGACCTTCCCTAATTCCAGCTTGTTCAACTGAAAGTTAGGGAAGTAGCGTTCCTGGATATGTTTAATATCCGTTTCCACTATTGAGAAGCTGAAAGTAAAAAAGAGATGGCGGGCTTTGAAATAGCCTAGCTGTAGAATGGTGTATATTCGCGATCTGATTCGTGGTAGCTGTTCGATAGCAGCGAATTCCTTGGGCAAGAGTGTAAAGTACTCCATTTGCTCTTCAGGCGTGAAGCGGGGTAACCCATAAAGGTTTTCAATTTCATCATCCCCAAGAATTTGCAGACGTTTTTGTCTGGGAGCTGCTATCTGCTCTGTCATGGGAATTAGTGCTCGCTCTGAGTTATTCTGTCGCTTCTGATCGTCCCAGAAAGTAGACCTTTTGAGGGCGGTATTGTAGAAATGTCTCAATTTATGTCCCAATAGAGCTTTTCTCAAATACTCTTAGAGATAACGAAACGTTTGAGAGGTAATTATGGCTGTTGTGGGCTACGCACGTGTCAGCTCAGTTGGTCAAAGTCTTGATGTGCAGCTGACTAAGCTGAAGAATTGTGACAAGATCTTCCAAGAGAAACGAAGTGGCTCTGACAACCAACGTCCTCGGTTAAAGGCTTGCCTCAAATATGTTAGGGATGGCGATACGTTGGTGATCACTCGCTTAGACCGACTGGCTCGCTCTACGCTTCATCTGTGTCAGCTTGCTGACCAGTTACAACGAAAAAGGAGTCCACCTTCAGGTGATTGACCAGAGCATTCATACTGGGGATGCCACCGGGCGGCTACTCTTCAACATGCTAGGGGCTATTGCTCAGTTCGAGACTGAGATCCGCTTTGAACGCCAGATGGATGGTATTCAAAATGCTAAGACCCGTGGTGTCAGCTTTGGTCGTACTAAGCGTCTGACTCAGCAGCAGTCTACTGAGCTCTGTCGTTTTCGACAGCAGGGCGTGCTCATCAAAACGCTGATGAAGGACTTCAATCTATCTAAGTCCAGTGTGTATCGCTACCTGGCTGAAGCTGAGGAGACACAGACGGTACGGGAAAAGAATGATAGAAAGTCTTGGTCATCTGAGCGCGAACTATACCTTTTTGAGGGGTTGTGCAAAATACCCCAATTACTGAGGGATTGGCTTTGATTAAAACTAAGCGACCCGATGTAATTTTACTCGAAGCTAGTTTACTAGATAATTGTCATAGCAATATTTGGCAACAACTTAAAACTATTGTTTCCAATCATTCCATTCCTCTAGTTTTCATGGCAGCAAGGGTTAAAGCAATGGATCGATTTAAGTTCCAACAACTTGGAGGAGCGACGGCGAATCGCCAAACCTTTCGATCCCAAAGACTTGGTAGAGACAATTTCCCAAGTATTAAAGTAATTTAAAAGCTTTTTTTAATAGCACATATAAAAACGAAAAAGTTAGTTATGACGATAGATCGAGCTTTTCTTCAATACTAGCACCTGGATTGTGTTCCCAGCGATCGCCTACATGAGCATAAATCGAAGTAGTTCTGGGATCGGCGTGACCTAGTAAATCCTGTACCTGTCTCAAATCCGAACCAGTTCTTAATGCCAACGTACCAGCAGTATGTCTCAAGCTATGTGCGGAGAGAGTTCGTACCAGGTGTATGCTTTAAGATTACATTCAATTAAATAGCGATCGATAATCGCTCTAATGCTGCGTCTTGATAGTTGTTGGCTCTTACTGTTATTACTTAGAGAGACAAAGACATAATCTGTAGGTTTAATTTTTCGTCTTAAAACTTTCCTCCTCATCTGAAGATATTCATCTAACCGAGTAGCTAAGTTCTCGGTCAAAGGAACAATTCTACTAGCTCGTTTTGCCGATACCTGTAGTCCAGTTTTGATGCCCTGCCTGACAATATCTTCTACTTTGAGTTGGTGCATTTCTACCGTTCTACATCCTTCTAAGCTCATGATGCCAATCAAAATGCGATCGCGCAGCAGTACCAGTTTTTGTTTATTGGTTTTAGCTTCGTCTAATTGAGATTGAATATGGTCGAGTAAAAACTTTAATTCTTCTGCCTCCATAAAGGTAATCCGAGCAGCAGGGTCTTTTCTGTCTTTGGGAGCTTTAACTTTGGCTGCGGGATTATTGTTAATTAATCCATGAGCCAGTGCAGCTTTGTAGAATATTCTGACAATATTGAGTTTAGTGGCGATCGTCGAGTTGGCATATCCAGACTGTAACTAAATATTGACGGTAAAGCTTAATATCTTCTGGTTCTGCCTCTATCGGCGCGAGTAAATTATCACCGCACCAGTTTAAATACTGTTTGGTTTGAGATAAATAGTTGCGAATGGTATCCTCGGAAGCTGCTCCATCTCCTACTTCTAGCTGGAGAAACTTGGCAAAGATATCTTCAAGGTAATTACTTCGGACTGGACAGGTTCAACCGCTTCTTGAAGGGGAAAACGCAGAATTCGGACAAAATAGTACGCTAAGGCTGAAAGCCTCCTCCTGCGTGGCTTGTAAGGAACTATCTCGAACATGGGCAAAGAATCATAATCTGTCATGTTGGGGTGTACCCTAACCTGATGTCATGCGCCACCACATAAAGCTGTCAGAATAGAGTGGTTTTTAGAATTAATTGACTATGTGCATCGATAAGTCATAGACTTATTCCTGACACATTTGACTTTACACCATTTTGAAAGGTCAGCGAATCGGCTATATCCGAGTTAGTAGTTTCGACCAACATCCAGAACGACAATTAGATTGCGTTCAATTAGACAAAGTATTCACGGATAAAGCATCTGGCAAAGATACTGTCCGTCCAGAACTAGATGCACTACAATCCTCAAGCGTGATACTGTCGTCGTGCATAGCATGGATCGGCTCACATTTCCGACCAGTACGCACCATTTAGTACTAGGGGGGAAGACCGAGATACGTGCGAAAAAGTGCAATATAAGCATGAGTCTTGACTGTATAAAGCTTTAGTAATCGACCTGAAATTTGGCTTACTGCGATCGCCAATAATGAAATAATAAGCTTTTCGAGCTTCAATATTGGCAATAAATAATTTGTTAGATTTGTCTTTTTCAAAAAACATTGCCGAAAAGGAACATTGAGCAGATTTATTTTTTAAAGCTAAAACCATTGATAAATGGTGCTTTCGAGGTCAAAACTTTGCCGAGAATGATATGTTTTAGGCAATGTTTGAGAGGTAAAATATTCACTTTTTAAGACACTTAATTCTAAGCTATATTTGGTAAGTAATTGAGGTCTATCTTGCACTATTTTACAGTTATCTCGGCTCGCGCCCAAATTCTGACAGCTTATCGAGAACAACAAGCGGCAGAAAGAGGATTTGTGACGCGAAGCTAATCCTTTAGGGCTTTCCTCAAAGACCCTTTATTTTTTGCGGACAGTGTCTTCTTAAAAACTTCAGAAAGAATTGAAGCTATGGCGATGCTGATGGGCTTATGTTTATTGGTCTATAAAATTGGTCAAAGACAACTGCGGTTAAAGTTATCTGAATTAAAAACAGGAGTTAAAAATCAATTAGGTAAGTTAACAGCTCGTCCCACATTACGCTGGATATTTCAATGCTTCCAAGGAATTCATGTGGTTTTTTTGAATGGAGTTAAACAAATTTCTAACCTTAGAACCAACCGATGTTTGACCTTAAGTTTCTTTCCAGAAAAATGTCAACAATATTATATTAGGTCTGGTTAAATATCATCAGCATTAATCCTCATAATCTATCGGTCATAATGAGTCTGAGTTAATCCCTTTTGGTTAGAGATTCTCAATAAGTTGAGTTTAATGAAATAACCATCGAATTAAGTGTAAACCTGGTCATAAGTTCGCGATAGAGTTTTGCGAACTGTCCGAATTTTTCTCAATTCTTTACTCAGAAATACCCTAACTTTTAAAATATTCTGTTCTTACTACATTTTGTGTTGCGGAATGGGAGTCGCAATAAGGAATTTGATGGCAAAAAGTTTAGAAAATTCCTCAGTGATGTTGCCAGTATGGGACTGAAGATTATTATCTCGGAATTAGATGTGATAGATGATAAGCTGCCTAAAGATATTGCAACCCGCGATCGCCTGGTAGCGGAAGCTTATTATCAGTATCTTTCCGTAGCCCTTGATGAGCCAGCGGTTACAACCGTGATTAATTGGGGTTTATGCGATCGCTATACTTGGTTGAGTGATTTTGCTCCCAGAAAAGATGGTGCTGCGGTGCGACCGTTACTATTTGATCAACAATATTTTCGTAAGCCAGCTTGGAAAGCAGTAGCACGAGCCTTGAAAGAAGCTCCTAAACGGCGGAAATAGAAGGTTGGTGTCATATGGTGCAGCCTCAAAAAAAAGTGATTATTTATACCATTTTTCGATCTGACTGATGTAACTTTCAGAATTAAATGGCGTAAAATCTTCGGAGTTATTTGGCGCAATACAAATTAACTGCTGTGATTTTTTTTTATTTCCGATGTCGCAAAACTTGTAAGTTTTGCCACAAATTTCAGGTTTACGGCTTTGTTGGACTTTTCCTGTTGCAAAAGTTAATGGCAAAAGTCTGTGATTAATGCACTATGTTTTGTCACAAATTTGACCTGAAGATATGCAAATTGGTTATGCTCGCTAAAATACTTACTTTGTCAGCATTTCGGGCTAGATTCTCATATGATAGATTCGCGCTTTTCTATTCATAGTCGGCTTGAACAACGCTTCATCAGTTTATTTGTATTACGCCATTTAGCTCTAAAGAAATTACGCCACTTAATCTTAAAAGTTACACTTTTGATTCAAAATAACTTTTTAAAATGAAGAATTGAGTCCTTTTTCACGCCTTACATCGCCCCTCAAAATAGAAAAGTACTGCTGTAGCTTCTGTTTCAATTCTTCATTGAATCTAGAAAGAGCATTTTGAGACTTTTCAATCCGATTTTCATCTGTATCCATATCTCCCCCTAGTGTATAAACACCCTCTTTATCAGGGGGTGTGCCTACGGAGTCCAATGGTGGGTTAATACCATATTGTGTCTGCATTCTGGCTTGATGCTCCCTATTCTTTTGTTGCTGTTCTACTTCTTTAATCGCCTTCTCTTTTCGTTGAGAGATTCGGTACTGTAAAACTTCAATAGCAAAGGTAGTATCTTCAACTGCCAGACAGTAATATCTAACTTGTTCTCCTCGTTTGCCTTTTTTGCGAGAAACTGTTTTTAGTCCCAATTGACCAATTAATACACCAACCAGCCACATCGGTTTACAGTTTTCGGGAATAGTAAGATTGAGAATAGCCTTGATATGAACTCGCGATGCAATAGCAGCTTCAGTTATTCTTTTGACATCTGCGTCATTGGCACAGATTTCCTCTCCTTCCATTAAACGAGTAACTAGCTTGGGCAAACCCAAATTATAACGAGCTAGCCATTTACTAGAATAATTATGCCAATCCATACACAAAGGTAAATTATCTCTTTCCTTCAAATCCTTATCTGCAACTATCTGGGGTGGGGCGGGATACTCCCGATTGGTGTTGGGGTCAACAATCTTACCTTCAGAATTAGCCAAAAGAGATTCTAAGGCGATGAATTGACTAATTAGGTGTCCTTGCCCATCTTTCCTGACAAGTTCCTCTGTCACTGGCATCCCATAATCTCTTTGGATGCGGTATTTCTCACACTCAACTATTTCTTCTGGCTCAAGATAATCTTTAGCTTGACGAGACAAATATTCCTGTTGGTTAATGTCACTAGCATTAACTACTGCTAATTGATGGATAGAATCTAAATATTTTCCAGCTTCGAGCATTTTGTCTTTGACCATTACATCACTGTCAGACTCTACAGTAGTAATTTTATAAGCCATCTCTTCAAGTAGAGTTAGAAGAATCGTCTCTTAAATTATTAATTGAATAATTACGGCTCGCTTCAATTTTACAATAAGCATTTAATGCCCAATCTTTTTCCGCTCCTCTTTTTCCACTTTCTTTATCAATACGAATTAAAAAAGCTGTCATTTGATTGAGTTCCAGCATACTTTCTTTAATCTTTTCGGCATTAGTTTCAAGGTAGCCAAAAGGAGGGCGGGGAGCTACCCAAATATGCAAAGGTACTTGATGGCGATAGCGGTGGAGAGCTTGACAGCATTCAGTAGCCGATTGAGACACGGCATGGAAAGCACCAAAAACCGCATCAAAGTGATAGTCGCAGATATCAACTCCCGTACCCAGACTAGGAGAAGCCAAAAGAGCATCGACATTTTTTACCTGTTGGGAGATATCTTTGATAAATGCTTTGTTCTCATCAGAACCGCTATTATCGGCATGAATCGACCAAATACGTAGTTCACTACAATTTTGAGAGTTAGCCCCTGTTTCTGGCTCAAATAACGACCGCTCCTCGTCAACCCGAACTGCCATCATAGCCTCTAACTTTTTGATGAATTTTTTCGAGTCAGAAACCACCATGATTTTCTGTCCCATCATCAAAGCGATAAAAATTTTAGCGACTAAGGCACTGCTGTCTTTGTCTTCATAGAAAAATACTTCCCTTCCTACTTGTTTGTATTCGTTCTTGATGATGAAGGGAACTTCTGCTTCGGGGCGCATAGCCCGAAAGAAGTCTACGGTGACATCGTTCATGTGTGCGTCAGCTAAAACAACTAGTTTGGCTTTGCCGATAATATATTCCAGAACTTCAAGAATTTCCGCTCGATGTTCTTTACAGGTATTGCTGTGAAGCAGGTGAGCGAGATTCTGACAGGCTTCGTCGATGAAAACGCAGTCGTATTCGTTGAACTGAGTTTGCAGTTTGTAGAGACTATCTACGGTAATGGAAAGACTCAGTGCTTTAGCAAACTGTCCCATAGAGATTTCTGAGTACATCTGAGTCAATAATCGCTGGGAAAGATTCTTCATCAGATTGACCCGATGACCGATATTAAGGAATCTTGCACGAGGATGCTCTCTACGAAGTATGGCTAGCAATTCCGTCTTACCAGTCCCCATTCCACTTTCTATGGCTACTAGACCCCTTTCTGGGAGTCTGACGGCATCGCTGAGGTAACGGGTGTTGAGTAGAACGTTAGGGGGATATTTTTTACTCAGTCCCCAAGTTTTCTTCCGAGACTTTCGCAGATAGTCTCTGAGAGTTAAAGCGCGGTCGATAATTTTGGCTATTAGAGATAAAGCTTGCTTACCATTAGCAGTGACAAAATCATCAACACCTTTTTCCG
>CAVRWR010000112.1:0-10144 GCA_963724445.1 uncultured cyanobacterium
CTACTACGTATTGCTACATTCAGTATGGACTCAACTGAATCGCCCAGGTTTTTATATCGTTCAAGTTGCGCCATCAATACATCAATAGTTGCATCAACATCAGCTTCTGCACTATGTGCATCCTTCAGTTCTTTTTCGCAAAAGAATTTATATGCGGCTGTCAGGGTACGTGGCTCCATGGTATAAAATCGGTTCGCGATCGCGATCGGGTAAAGATAAAAGTTCGAGATCGTCCATGGCTACTTTTAATTCTTGCAAAGGATCGTCATGGATATTCGACCAAATCCGCCTCATTAACTTTTTAGCTTGAGAGGTAATTGCTTTTTCTTGTGCTATTTGAATTTGTTTGCGCTCGTTTTCTAAAACTAGCCGAATATTGATCAAATAAACGGCGATGGAGATAGCTGTAGCGATCCAGGTTAAGATAGGCGAGACAATAGGCAGCATCCATCCCGAAGTGAATGCTATCACAATTAAAATACAGTATCCTCCTACCATCCCTAGACCGAGATAGGCAAGACATTGACGGGTCGTACAAAATGCTATCACTCCTCCGATAATTGCTCCACCTAAAAGATCGATTAGAATTTCTAGTAGTTTTGGTATGGTTTGATAATAGGAATCAGTCATCAAGCTAGAAAGTAAATTAGCTTCTACTTCTATTCCTGGGATCATTTCCCCAAAGGGAGATTTCATTGCTGATACATCTAATTCGTCGCCTTCGGTAAAGCCGATAATAACTATTTTGTTTAGAATATTTTTTTCAATGAGATTTTGAATTGAATTATTAGATGGTTTTTGAATGATATTAATTTGATTATTTGCCCATTCGTGAGGAAAATTGAGGACTACTACTCCTGCTTTCTGCTCTAAAAACCAATGAGAAATTCGAGCATAAAACCTCTGTTTATCTTCAATTTCTGGCTTGAAAAAAATTTCTTTGTCAATGTCAACTAACAAAATATCTTCACTAGGAGCAATTTTAGAACTAAATAATTGCATCAAGCGATCGTGCAGTATTAATTCTAGTTTATTACTCCACAATAATGAAGCAAAAAGTTGCCCGTATAAAAGACCAAAGCCTATTCCCAAACAAATTGCTATGGTTGGCTCGAACTTATTTTTCATCTAAACTCGATCAATTTTATTGGTTTTATCATTCCCAAATTACTTTTTGTAAAGGCGATAGTAAATAATTCTTGGTGGTCGATTTTGTTCTAAGGTGGCGCGTAAATCTCCATTGCAGGAATAGATTTTCCAAATGCCAGTTATAATTTGTGTAGAAAAATTTCTTCTCCAGGCGCGGGATAAGTAAGATTGAATGGTTACTTTAATATTACTATTATCTAGCATTACGTCTAGTTCTACTAAAGCCCCCTCTTTATAACCGTCAATAATTATGTACTTAATCTTTCTCGCGACGATCTTGACTGGATTCATCCTCAAACGAATTTAACTCTACTAATTTAAGTCCGCAACAGAGTTTTTCTATTTACTATTTTTTGGCAACAGAACGTTATTTGTGCCTGTCATTCATCAGTTTATCATCGAAAATCTTTCTCATGCTGTTGCTCTTTGCCCCCATAACTCTCTATTTCTGTCAATGCGTAACTTCTATTAAACTATCTATACTTTTGCAGATTTTGCCCTCGCTCCCTGAGTAAAAATACTCAAGAGTCTGGATTTCTGGGTGGATTTCTGCGCAAGTATAGATAATTCGTCCATTCAGCGATCGCATTTTTATCACTTCTCACTCCAGTACGTTTTAGTACGTAATCTCGATCTGCATAATTAAAGAGATATACGGGAGCATAAGCATATAGACTTCTCAAGGTTTGCTCTCCATCAATAGTTATGCCAAAAGCACGTAAAACATCGTAGTATTTCATATTAGTAAAAAAGAACAAGTTTACTGTAAAGTTTGACTAAATTCTCTTAAAGCTACAGAAGAACCAACTTGCCAAGCTCGACTAACATAGTTAGGAATAGTTTGTTTGACAGGAAAATCAGGGAAAATTTGACTTGTTTCTGTTGCTAAATAGCGATCGCCTTTTAATTGATAAATATTTAATTTGTCTGCTTGATAAATCCAAACTTCAGGGATAGCTAAAGGAATATAGTCTTCGATACGAGTAAAAGAAGTCACATCGATTTCTATTGCTAGATCGGGTGGCGGATCGATACTCAAATCTAGTTTTCGTTTTCCTAGAATTGCTTGATAATTTTGAATATAAAAGCAAGCGTCGGGTTCTAAACCAGCTTTTTTTCCGTATCTTAAAGTCACAGGATGAAAGCTTTGCCAGTCTCTTCCTTGATGACGTAACAGTGCTTTTACCAAATCAGATAGCACATCTATTTGATTGCCATGTTCTTGTAAAGGACTCATCAGCAATATATGATTATCTCGGAAACGAATACGGGGAATAGAGCGATCGCCTAATTGGCTTAAAATCTGTTCATAATCAGCTATAGTGCCAGGAAAATGTAATAGTGTTCCAGGGGGAAGATCGATTCTGTCAGAAGTAATAGTAGGCAACATATTTTTACTTTCTACTGTTTGCTTCAACTAATTTTTTTGTTTCATAATTTCTATTTCACTGAGGCTGCTTTAAAAATTTTATCTCTAGTTTCGGGAGATCGTGGTCGCCCATACATTGATGTAACAGAGATTTTGGCTTTTTTTGTTTTCGAGTGGACAATGTTAATGATGTGATCGTTAAATTAAATTAAAGAGGCGTACTAACATTTGTAGAAGCTGCTGATTATCCTAACATTGGCGTAAGAGTAGGTAATCCTTTCGGTTCTAAATTTTCGGTTCTAAATCAAGAGAAGCTTTCTTACTTTCTGACTTAAGATAGTTCAAGTAATTCTTGTTTCAACCGATAAATAATTGTATTTGGTTCTACCTGAGACAAAATTTCTTTAATGAGGGTAGAGGCTCCCATTTCCCCCCAAGTACAGCCTTGTTCGAGGTATACTTGAGCTACTCGACCAATGACGAAAGTTCCGTAACCTGCGATCGCGCCTTGGACGCTAGCCGTACCCAAATAAGCAGTGATGGCTCCTGAACTATCAAACCCGCTAGATAAGATTGCGCCACTTTTACCAACGCTCAAAAACAAACTACTGCCAACTTCACCCAGCAGTAAACCCCCAGAACTAGCTATAATTCGCTTTAATAGATTTCCTGCTTCATAAGTGGTAATGGGCAAACCATAAAGCTTGGACAAAGATCTAATCAATGCCAAATCCGCAATTAAACCGCCAATTAAATCGACAAAGATAATGGGGTTGATGGCGACGGCGATCGCTTTATAGCGAGCGTATTTGTTGATAATTTTCTCTGCTTCAGAGTTGCGCAGTTCAATGGTTTTGCGTGCTATGTTATGTTCTGCGTTCCTCGCCTGTACCAAAGCGTTTAAAGCTAGCAAGGATTTGCCTTCCTGCTGAAGAATTTGCTCCAGCGCCTCTTTTAAGGATTCTATTTGAGGTTCAGGATATTCCCAGGTATGGTCTACAGTACCGTCTATCGATTCTGTTCTAACCTGGATTGGTTGCGGTTTGGCTGCCACCGTGACAATTTCATGCGGAGCAATAAGATCCTCTATATTGCCTCTGCTATTAGCTGCGTTGAGTTTTTGTAGCTGTCGATATATTTTTTGACGATCTCGATCGGGATAAAGGTCGATTTTATTAAACACCAAAATTAGTGGTTTTTGAGTGCTTCTCAATTCGCATAAAGCCTGATACTCCGTACGAGTAATATCTCCTGCCACCACAAACAAAATCAGGTCTGATTTTTGAGCAATTTCTCTTGCCATTGTCGTTCTGGTTGCCCCTGCCACCTCATCTAAACCAGGGGTATCAATTAATTCGGCATTTAATCCGCTTTCTGGGAGGGGGTTCCAGCTCAAGATAGTCAAAGATTGGGTTACACCGTGAAGCGGACCTGTTGCTAACACTTCTTCAGACAAAAGAGCGTTGATTAAAGATGATTTGCCACAGCTAACCAAACCAAAGGTGCTGATGCGAATTGACTTACGATCTAACTTATCTAAGGCACTCTGTAAAGATTGTAAATCTGTCCTGACGGAAGTTTGCAGGCGATCGCTAGGAGGAGAACTACCGTGACGACGAAAGCTAGAATACCAAGAAATTGACTGTTGTAAACTAGCATGAGCTTGATTTAATTGAGCTTCCTGGATCGATTTCTGACTCACCGTAACTTTTAGCTCCTCATAATATTGGATTGATTAGATTAATTTAAGCCAATTTGTTGGTTTTGGTCGCCAAATCTAAAGCTCCTTTGGGATAGACAATACGTTTGTGATTAAACTGTTCCCAAACGCGAACAAAAACTTCCGCAATTACTGGTAGCTCATCATAGCCCAATCCACTATCAATTAATTGTCGATCTTGCCAGCGAGCCTTAAAAATTTTCTGTATAGTGGTTAAAGCCTGTTTGGGCGTGGCATCTTTCAGCGATCGCAATGCTGCTTCACAACCATCTGCCAGCATCATAATACCCGCCTCCCGCGACTGAGGAACAGGTCCTATATAGCGAAAGTCTGATTCTACTAGAGGAATTCCTTCTTTTTCCGCTTTTTTCTTCGCCTGATAATAAAAATAGGCGATCAGTAAAGTTCCCTGATGCTCGGGGATAAAATCTCGAATTGCTTTGGGTAAGCCATATTTCTTTGCTATGACTAAGCCTTGGGTGACATGTTTTTTAATTATTTCGGCACTAATCCAAGGATCTGCTATTTCATCGTGTTTATTTGGTTCTTCCATTTGGTTTTCAATAAACCCCAAAGGATCGTGCATTTTACCGATATCATGATACAAAGTTCCCGCTCTGATTAACTCGACGTTACAGTTTAATTCCCTGGCAGCAGCTTCGGCTAAAGAAGCAACAAACATCGTATGTTGAAATGTGCCTGGAGCTTCCGTTGCCAGCCTCTTCAGCAGCGGTAGATTGGGATTAGATAATTCTGCCAAACGAATCGGCGTAATCAAGTCAAAAAAGCGTTCGAGATAGGGTGATACGCCAATTGCCACGACAATCCAAGCCACTCCAAATAAGCCGCAGACAACTGCATCGGGCAAAATTGCTGACCAAATACTAGTAGGACTGGCGCTCAGGATTAAATTAGTGATGAAGTAAGTAGCTGTTTGAGATAAGCCAACCGCAAGACCTAATTTGGCGATCGCCTCTCGCGAGCGTAATCTGCCCGCAAAAATAGCCGCAATTAACCCTCCAATTAAGCCAGCCAAAAGATAGATTGAGCCAAAAGTCTGATTGCTAAACATAACTAGTCCAGCAACCAAAGCAACTTCAACCACCGCCAGACTGGGGGTATAAAAACTACTCACCAATAGCCCAATAGCTGGCAAACTTGTATAGGGGACATCAAAGACACTTAATAAAGGGGCGCTCAGACTCATGAGACATAGTAGTAAATAGTCACGATGCCGGATCGAAGAATAAATTTTTCTTTGAACAATTAAGAACAAACTAACAATGGCACCGACAAAAACAGCCGAAAGCCTTAGTCCAGACCAGTTTACTCCACGACGACTCAGCTTGAAACCGTCTAATAGAACAAAATCTGCCTGAGTAATTCTTGCTCCTTCCTCTACAATCACCTCCCCCTGCTGTACCTCGACTAATACAGAGTTAATTGCCATAGCTGCCTTTTCGGCAATGTTACGGGTTGCATCTTTGTCTTCTACCAAATTAGGGTGTAAAATTGCTAGCAGTAAGTTAGTTGACAACTGCTCGGTAACCTCAGGGACATCAGGATTGAGCTGCGCCGTGACTGCTTGCTCTAGCAGATTGGAAGGAATACCCAAGGGAATTCCTTGAGCCAAAATACGCTCTCCTGCCAAGGAAATGGAACTTTTGGTTGCTTTCCATTCTTTTTCAGTTAGGTCAAAGAGAATTATCAATTCTTTGTCATCTAAACCAGTGATTTTATCTTGACCAAGCTTTTTCCAAGCTTGAGCATAGCGATAGCGAGTTAAGGTAATCTGGGCGATTAGAGTATTAAATTCAGTTTCCGAGGTTTTTGCTCGATAGGACTGTAGCTCAGATGCCACCTTTTGTAATCCAATATTTAAATACGGTCTTTTCTCTAAGGTATTATTATTCGTACCTTCTGGCTTAGCAGGTAGATTTTGTAATACCGAAGCTAAAACTGCTTTAAATTCTGATTCAGGACAGAGACGAACATATTTCTGACTTGGTAATGAGAGGATTTGTTGATTAGCGAAAGGAAAAGGTGCTGTGGTTTTTCTTAATTCTTCAATGCTTTCGATATATGAAGCAAGCTTGTTTTTAATTTCTGTCGTTAATCCCTCATCTTGCTTGAGGACTGGAATTATGCCAGTCTGTACTTCCTTCCGTTTCTCTGAGGTAGTTTTAGTATCTTCAAACTGAGCCGAATAAGGGGCTTTAATAGTTAATGGGGAAATCTTGCCCTCCGTTAACTGAGGCTGATTATAAAATCTATAGCCAACAACACTGGTTATGGTGACGATTCCCAAAGCTAGCATCATCAAAAAGTCTTTTAACTTGGTCTGCTGATTTTTCCGTCGCTGCTGTCCAAAACTAGAATTATTATTAGATGAATGAAGCTTTCTTCTATCTAGACTTTTTTCCCACCAGAAAAATCCATCGTTTTGATATTTATATCGCCATTCCTCAATTTTTTGGATTAGTGAATGCCAGCTTTTCATCATAGGAAGATAATTTTAGCAGCGATAGAATCGCCTGATTAAACTTATTTAGTCAGACACATAACTGTGACGAGCAGAAGGCTCAACCTTTTTGATAGTTCTATCTTAGATATTTTAAGTCATAACTCTATTAAACCTGTTGGATTGGAAATTTAGCCAAATAAAATTTATTCTATGATTTAAACAGTTCAACAAATTCTATTCTAAGCCATACTTTTGATAAGAGAAATTTTTTAGTGGAAATGATACTTAACCAGGTTAAAGCATGGATTTTTGCGAGATGATTTTTAAGGCTTTGCGTGGTTGAATTATTTTTGAATTGGCAACGGCATAAAGCTGTTGATGATCGTGGTTACGATCGCTATTGATTGAGTACATTCCCAGCCAGACTTTAAATAATTGCTCTATAGTGTAATTTTCTTGGGAAAAATTAGGATTTTGGCAGATCGTTGACCGCCAACTCCAGGGTATTCCCGTCAATCCATTATATGCTCCAGATAAAGTACCAGTAAGAGCAGCGGTCAACCAAGCTAGATTAGGTTTGAGATTCGCAGTCCTTTGAATCGATAATTTGAAATCTCCTGGAGTGGTAATAAATAAATACCAAGCCAGGGCGATCGCTGTTTGCCGAATATTACCTGAAGATGTTTTATTGGCTAATTGGTGTAAACTCAGACCACTGTTTGCAGCCTGAACAGCTAGATTTAACTTTTTGGTTAATGGAGTTTCTTCTCTGCCAACATTATTTAGTATTTGCTTGGTTGCTAAAGCAAAATTAGTCTGCCGTGGTTGAAACTCATTATTGAGAATAAAAGTTAGCAAACAGCCCCAGATTAATATGTCCTTTTTCGTTTCGTTATTTTCGGCGGAATTAGCTGATTTTAAATTATCCTGGCTGACAATTTGGCTAAACAACTGTTGATTATCACTAGTAAAGATGATTAAAGGTAATAGCGACAGCAAATGAGAATGAAATTCAAGTAATTTATTTGGTAGTTTGTGGTTGTTTGATGTAACTTCAAGGGAACTTTTGCTGATTACAAATTCATCCCTATCTACTAAATTCTCTATTTTTTGATTTGAGTCATTTATCTCATGATTAACTTTAATTACTTGTTGAATTGCCCCTTGAAGCGCCGTATCGTCCGTTGCCAGATATTTAGCCTGGAATATAACCTCTGCTATTTGCTGACGCTTTAATAGCCAATTGTATTGACCCTGGAGATTTTTTGAAGTAGCCTCGACTCCAATAATACTGCCCCACCAAATTCCCTGAAATCTTTCATAAGTATTATGCTGCATTTAATTTAGCCTCAGATTGCCATGGGTCATCTTGATGTAAGTCTCAAAAATTAAGATAATATTAGATGGGAAATAGCCGTAATTACTTTAAATATCTTTAAATATCTTAAATATATAAATATAAATGTTAGTCACCACAACCGATACGATTCAAAATCAATCGATTAGTACCTATTTAGGAGTGGTAACAGCCGAAGTAGTCTATGGCACTAATGCTTTGCGGGATCTTTTTGCTGGAATCAGAGACGTGATTGGTGGACGTACTGGCAGCTATGAGAAAGTATTTGAGAAAGGACAGCAAAAGGCGATCGAAGAACTTAAGCAGCGCGCTGCACAGTTAAACGCCGACGCAGTTATTGGGATTGAAATTGATACAGGCACTATTAACGTGGATGATAAAGGAGTACTGCTACTGATTACCGCTACAGGAACAGCGGTTAAATTGGGCTAATTTGAAAGTCATAAGTTGCTAGAGGACTTTCGCTGGAACGCCCGTACTCTCAGGTGAGACAAGCTAAAATCTAGACTGGTTTTAATCGACTCAGCAAAAATCATGTTATCCACAGATAGTACGCCCATTCAATCCACATTTACTGTTCTCGACCTTCAGGTTAACCTACTGGATAATTATTTGGACTGGTTGGTAGAGAGACTCAAACAAAAAAATGGTGTCCATGTGGTGACGTTAAACGCCGAGATGAGCATGATGGCTCAAGAAAATGAAGTCCTCCATCAAACTATCAAGGCGGCAGAATTGGTCATTCCTGATGGTGCTGGAGTTATCTTCTATATGCGTTTGCGGGGTCGAAAGCATCAGCGTTGCCCTGGTATTGAACTGGCAGCCTCCTTAATTGAATATTTAGGACAATCCCCCGAGCCTCATTCTTTAAGCTTTTTTGGCGGTAGTCCTGGAACGGCAATGCAAGCAGCTCGAACTTGGCAAGAGAAATACCCTAACCTGTCGATTTTGACTCAGGATGGCTACTGTTCTGGTACGGCGGAGCTGAAATGGAAACAAACATTACAGACTGAACAGCCTGAAGTCATTTTGGTGGGAATTGGGGTCCCCCGACAAGAGCTATGGATTAGAGAAAATCGCGCTCTATGTCCTAATTCGATCTGGATTGGCGTTGGCGGTAGCTTGGATATTTGGGCAGGAAATAAAGAGCGTGCGCCAGAGTGGTTGAGAAATAATAATTTAGAATGGTCTTATCGTCTCTATCAGGAGCCTTGGCGTTGGCGAAGAATGTTGTCTCTGCCAAAGTTCCTCTGGCGATCGCTATGGGCATGAACTATTAGTCACTGCCACGCTGTGAGCTAAAACTCTAATTTGTAACCTGAATATTTTTAATTAGCTGTTGACCCTGCTGAGTTAACCAATTGTCAAACAGTTGATTGAGAATTGTTTGTTTTAAAGGCTGGTCTAAACTTGGTTCAATAATTTCTTCAACATAAATTAAATGAGTCTTTTTATCAATGGCGATCGGTTTAAGAAGCTGGGGAAGATTATCTGTGGTTCGAGCAAATACTGCCGCCGCAATTTCTGGATGAAGTTGTTTACGGTTTTTTTTGCCTTGGTAGCCTCCGCAACGACGCAATTCTTTCTCTTCAATATACTGATGAGCTAAATTCCAAAAGCTCAGTTCTTGTTCTTGAATACCGTAGTATAACTCCATCGCTAAATCAAAATCCGATATCACTATTTCATAAATTATTGCCCGATAATAGTCAAGCTGATGAGCATAATAGTATGCTTCTACCCGATCTTGAAATAGGTGCTGTGCCAGCTTTTGAGTTAGAAGTTGATGTTTAATTATTGTTTCAAATTCAGTGACCGATAAATAATGTTGATTTAACCAGTTCAAGGTATCAGCCGAGGCAATTAAACTGTGTTCATAGCGGAAGCGATCTGCTGCCGTCTGTAATTCCTCTTCTGATAAGGTAATATTTTGCTGAATTGCCGTCTGCTCAATAATTTTTTGCTTAACTACACCTGCTATAACCAAAGGCATTTGGCGAGATAGCTTAAATTGCTGGATTAGATCGACAGCAGAAATTGCGATCGCCTGGGAAGTTTGATTTTGGGTTAACTGTTTTGAAGTCA
>CAVRWR010000113.1:0-8153 GCA_963724445.1 uncultured cyanobacterium
TTCTCAGGGCGACGATTGGATCTAGTCTGGCTGCTGCCCCAGCAGGAAATACGCCAAAGGAAAGACAATCGCTCCTGAAACGCCAACGGCTAAAACTATAGCTATAGGTGAGACAGTAGGTACCAAGGGAGAAACTGCTCCTACCACCATGATTCCAGCAATTCCCACCAAAGTTCCAATTACTCCACCCGCTGCCGGAGAATTGTCGCCTCAATCAAAAATTGACTCAGAATATCTCCTGATTTGGCACCAACAGCCTTGCGTAAACCAATTTCTTTGGTTCTTTCCGTCACTGCCACCAACATAATATTCATTACGCCAATACCGCCTACCAAAAGTGATATACCTGCGGTCGCAGCGAGTAATACCGTCAAACCAGTAGTAATGTTGCTCGAAATTTTGAGGAGATCTTTTTGAGTACTAACATTAAAGTCATCCTCGTTGGTAATTTGATGACGCAAACGCAGCAGATTTTCGATTTGTAGTTTAGCAGCACGAATACTATTTTCATCTTTTGCCGCAACAGAAATAAAGCCGATCTCCGTACCATAGGGGGAGCTATCGCCCACGATCTGACTGGCTATGGTGGTCAGGGGAAGATATACAGCGCGGTCTTGATTATTGCCCAAAAAGGCACCCTTGGCTTCTAGAACTCCAATCACCTTGAGATTGACATTTTTAACCCTAATCTTCTTGCCTATAGGATTTTGTCGTGGAAAAAATTTTTCCGCAATTTCTGAACCTAGAACAGCAACTTTTTTATGCCCCTCAACCTCAAGATCGTCAAAAAACCTGCCTTGCTCTACGGCAAAGCTTCTAACGGTTAGATATTCTGGAGTTGTACCAATTATCTGTTCATTAGCGTTGCTGTTGCCATAGGTAATGAGTTGATTAGTTGTAATTTGCGCAGCCACTTCCTTCACGCTGGGAACTTGTTTGGCGATCGCGATCGCATCCTCCCAGACCAAGGTTTGGGGACGACCAAAAGTAGTACGTCGTTCTGCCTGGGAACCTGGAACTACGAAAATCACGTTAGGACCGAAAGACTCAAATTGTGACGATGCCAAATTTTTTGCTCCTTCTCCCACTCCCACCATGGCAATTACCGAAGCATTCCCAATAATTATCCCCAACATAGTCAGACTACTACGCATCTTGTTGGCAACTAAAGTAGAAGTCGCCATTTTAAAACTTTCTATGATATTCATTATGATTTACTTGTAAGTTAGGATTTGTCAGTTTTTTGATGTAGGGTGGGCAACACCAAAAACTTTGATGTATTGAAAATAAGCTTCTATTGTCCACCAAAATAAATTTAGTAATTAGCCATGATTGGTATTTGGATACTAGGCGATCGCCTAACGCAGCAACAGTTAAGCTTACAAAACAATCAGGATCGCAAGGAACATACGCCAGTTATCCTGATCGAGTCTACTAACTATGTTAGACAACGACCCTATCATCGGCAAAAGTTGGTCTTGGTTTGGTCGGCAATGCGGCATTTTGCCCAAGAGTTAAAAACAGATAATTGGCAGGTAACTTATGAAATTGCCGCCGATTTTGCCACACCTCTAAAAGACTGGATCGAACAGCATGGTATTACTGAACTACAGATTACAACTCCTTGCGATCGCCCTTTTTTGAAGTTAATTCAAAATTTAAATCTGAACTGCCAAATCAAGTTTCTCGCGGACAATCATTTTCTGTGGAGTGGTGAGGAATTTATTACTTGGACAAAATCTCGTAACAGGCTGTTGATGGAGGATTTTTATCGGGCAGGAAGAAAGCGCTTTAATATCCTGATGGATGGTAAACAGCCCATTGGTGGTAAATGGAACTATGACCAACAAAACCGTAAACCCCCCAAGAAAAATCTCCAAACTCCCGAACCTTTAACTTTTGAACCCGATGAGATTACTCAAGAAGTAATTGCTTGGATTGAGCAGCAAGAGTTTTCAAACTTACGGAAAAATTCAGCCATTTAATTGGGGCGTTACGAGAGAACAAGCCCAACAGGTTTTAGCTTATTTTGTCACAGAATGTCTGCCTCACTTTGGCATGTACCAGGATGCTATGGTTACGGGAGAATATACGATGTGGCATGGTTTAATATCTCCCTATCTCAATCTTGGTTTACTTGAACCGATAGAGGTAATTGAGGCGATTGAGACGGCATATTATCAACAAGAGTTACCCCTCAATAGCGTCGAGGGTTTTATCCGTCAGGTAATGGGTTGGCGAGAGTATATGCACGGTATTTATTACCAGCAACCTGAAGATTACAGTCAGAGTAACTGGTTTGAACACGATCGCCCTTTGCCAAGCTTTTATTGGTCTGCCAGTAAAGCAGAAATGAATTGCCTACGACAAACATTAACCCAGGTGGAAGAGACGGGCTATGGGCATCATATCCAGCGCCTAATGATCTTAAACAACTTTGCTCTAATTGCTGGAATCTCCCCCCAGGAAATCGAAAACTGGTTTCACAGCGCTTTTATCGATGCTTACGACTGGGTAATGCAAACCAATGTCTTGGGCATGGGACAGTTCGCCGATGGCGGTCTATTAGCTTCTAAACCCTATGCTGCTTCGGCTAACTATATCAATAAGATGAGCGACTACTGTGGCGGATGCAAATATAACAAAAGCGATCGCACGGGAGATAACGCCTGTCCCTTCAACTTTTTTTACTGGGACTTTATCCATCGTCACCGCGATCGCTTAAAATCTCTCGGCAGAATGAATCTAGTTTTAAGTCACCTCAAACGAATTTCTGCTGAAGAACTAGAACAAATTACTACTTTAGCTAGTGAATGGTGGGAACAAGAATTAAGCAGCAAACATTAACTAACTCTTGACTGATTAACAGTACCTTTGAACTTTTATCAAAATGTCAATCAAAAATTATTAAATCTTATTTTATACCGTGGCTTTACCCCACACAATCCCCACTGTTTCCCCAAGGTTTTTTGAGTTTTCCACATTTTACCCAGGTTTTTCCCCAGGCACTTACGGAGGAATCAAGTCTTGAGTATCTCGTGGTGGATTTTGCGTATTTACCGATCGTTAACCATTTTATAATCTGATTTTGTGAAGTAAAGTAACAAAAAACAGGCTCAAACCACTATTTATACGTGCAGCAATCAAAAGCTTCAGGTTCTTCTTAATATTTCGTAGCATTGACAAACTCCCCCCTTTTTAGACGACAATAAACAAGCAAACACTATCTGAAGTCTGAAAACATCGTTTTGTCGCGAAGCAAAATCTAAGAATCTAGTCCGTTAATCAACTCTTAACTTTAAGCCAATTTTGATTTCTTTTCTGGTGGGACTTAGTAGCTTCGCCAAAAATCAGGATGATAGCTTCAAGATGGACGACTCATCTCCATCCTTGGTTTAAAAGTCAGATTCGATCGACAAGTACCTCTTAAATAAAAGATTTTCGCAGGGGACGAACGATGTGGTAGTTTTGCATCTTTGAAAGAAGCTATTGTGTCTAATCACGAAAACCCTATTTTAGGAACATTTAATCAACCATGAATTCAACTGTAAGCATCCTGGCAGACATTCCCGAAGAACTTCATTTTTCTTTGAAAAACTATTTAGAATCTCATCCTCATTGGGATCACGATCGCGTTTTTGCGGCTGCTCTATCCCTATTTTTATTACAGAATAATAGCCAACAAGCTATTGAAGCCGATCAGAGCCATCGCGCCTGTGCCAAAGTCTATCTAGAGGCTTTATTTAAGTCTAACTAAAGTTCTAGATGCACCAAAGCTTATAATGTAGGTTATATACCTTAGCTATAATGCTGACTGACCTTTGATTTCTGATTCTACTACTTTAATAATTCCCGATTTAATTGTTGGCTTGGGTAATCCCGAACCAAAATACGATCGCACTAGACATAATATTGGTTTCGCAGCAATAGATGAACTAGCCAAAATTTGGCAGATGCCCTTGAAAGAGAACAAGCGTTTTCAAGGGTATTTTGCTGAAGGTCTAGCTCCAGGAGGACGTAAAGTCTATCTTTTGAAACCTCTGACCTATATGAATCGCTCAGGACAATCAGTTAGGGCTGTTATAGATTGGTACAAGGTTGAGCCTCAATCGGTATTAGTTATTTACGATGATCTGGATTTACCTATAGGCAGACTCCGTATGCGCCTATCGGGATCGGCTGGAGGGCATAACGGAATGAAATCGATTATTGCTCATCTAGGAGGTAAAGATTTTCCCCGTCTTCGGATCGGCATTGGCAAGTCTGATGAAACTAAAGGTACGATCGCTCATGTCTTAGGCAAGTTTTCCCCAGGGGAAACTAAAATCGTCGAAGAAGTTTTGTATGTATCGGTCAAGGCAATTGAACTAAGTCTTAAAGAAGGGCTGGAAAAATCCATGAATCGCTACAATGGGTTCTCAGTTAATCTAGAAAACTAATTGATGACAGACTAAAAGACCCCAGCTACCAGACTGAGGTCGATTTAAATGTATATCATTTGTTTAAGACATCACTTTTTGCGAAAAATAATCTAGTAATTTAAAAATAAAACTAAATATATCAGCTTATTGGTATATCTAAAAACTATTGCCACAAGCTAGATTTGCTGTAAAAATCTTGTTTTACACCATCATTAACTTATGTAAATTAGTATAGCAGTATATATTAAGATATGTAAAATTTTTGCGGGTATTCTCATAATTAAATTTTAGCTAGTAAATAAATTAGCGATGTCTTCAACTAGGCTTCGCCAATCGCCAAGACTGGGATACAGAGGTATCAAGCCTATGAATAATATTTATCGATGTGCAAATAAAAGTACCTGGTACGATTCCGTAGCGGAGGCTTACGATCGCACTAGACCAAGATACCCTGCTGAAATTTTGGCTCGAATGCAGCAGGTGGCTCAGTTACAGCCTGGAAAATCCGTCTTAGAAATTGGTGCGGGACCTGGTATTGCTACTGTCGAACTGGCTAAATTAGGCGCGCAAACAGTATGTCTTGAGCCTAGTCTGTCTGCTTGTAAGATAGCTAAACGTAAATGTGAGGCTTATTCTAATGTCGAAGTAATTAACACTACATTTGAAGCAGGGAATTTACCACAGCACAGATTTGATGCTGTTGTTGCCGCTACTTCTTTCCATTGGGTAACCCCAGAAGCAAGGTACATTAAAACCGCAGCCGCGCTACGAGATCAAGGCTTGCTAATTTTGCTGTGGAATACACCACCCCAACCTAATTCCGAAGTACATCATGATTTAGCAGAGATATATCAACAATATGCTCCAGAGTTGGTTAAGTACGAAGAACATGCAAATCATCAGAAAAATTTAATGGCAATAGGAGAGGAGGCGATTAAGTCGGGTTATTTCAAAAATCTAATTTCTCAAGAGCAAGTTGTTAAGGTTACTTATTCCATTAGTGACTATCTGACTCTATTGAGTACCCTCTCACCTTATATCAGACTGGAAACCAAACAGCGCCAACTTCTTTTTGCTAAATTACAAAGTGCTTTACACCTCAAATTAGGTGATATTTTGCAACTTTCTTATCTTTCTTTGATGCAAGTAGTTAATAAAGTTTAAACCTCAATCACTTTTTGGGGAACTATAAGAAAATGGCTCGGCTTGTCTAGAAATTTAATTGCTTAAGGTGTCAATTTAGTCAGGCAAAAGACTGTAAAAGGTAAAAGAGAAGAGAGAGTTAGATTATGAGCCAAAACGAGCTTTTCTTATTAGACAGTACTTTGCACTAATTATCTATCTGAGGAACTACAGCTTTCTAAGTATTAATAACGTTATTATAAAATTATGCCCAAACAATTTTAATTAACTACCGAAAATAAGATTTTTCATTTTCAAAACAGTCTGGTTATTTTCTCGACTCTACCTTTCAATAACCGTCTGGCTGATAAATATCTATAAGACCGAAAAATATATATGAAATTATCTACAAATAGCTATTTCAAAGGTAATTCTTTTATGATTCCTGGGATAATAGCAATATGTTTAGCTTTGATTGGTTTTACTGCTTACAAAGTGGCTAAAGGGAGTAAATCAGAAATTAACATTGAAACCTTAACTGTACCCGTTGAAGAAACAAGACCTTAATGTTGAAATTGAAGCTAGTGGCAGAATTGAGCCGATCAAGAGCGTCAACGTTAGTCCCAAGGAGCCAGGAAGATTAGTTAAATTGCTAGTCGAACAAGGCGATCGCGTTAGAGCTGGACAGACTTTAGCGACGATGGAAAACGCTGAGCTTTCAACTCAAACTGCTCAGGCTCAAGCAGAATTAAAGCAAAACCAAGCTAGTTTAGCCCAAGGTAAAGCAGAGATTAATGCCGAAGTTGCTCAATCCCAAGCCAGATTAAGACAGCTTGAAGCAAAGTTAAGTCAGGTGCAAAATAGAATTCCTCTTGATATCGAGCAAACTAAAGCTCAAATCAATGCGGCTGAATCACGATTGCAGTTGGTTGAAGAAAGAGTTAGACGTAATGAGTACCTGTTCAATCAAGGAGCGATCGCTCAAGACACCTTTGATGAGATTAAAGACGGTTCTCAGAATGCTCAGGCAAGTATTAATGAGCTACGTCAAAGACTAGAACAGTTAACAAAGCACTGGGGGTGAAGAAGTCAAACAGATCGAAGCAGAAATAGAGGAATCTCGAATCGCCCTAGAGCAAAAACAGGCAACGGCTCCCCAAGAAATTGCCGCTCTAGAAGCAAGTTTGGAACAGGCTAAGATCTCCTTAGAGCGATCGCAAATCCAGTATGCTGACAGCATTGTTGAGGCTCCTTTTGATGGTATTGTGACTCAAAGATATGCCGTAGAGGGTTCTTTTGTGGCTCCTAGTACCTCTGGCTCCAGTAATGCCTCTGCCTCGGCAAACTCTATTTTGGCATTAGCTCAAGGATTGGAAGTGATCGCCAAGGTAACAGAATTAGATATTGGTCAGCTACAGCCTGGACAGAAAGTAAAAATTGTCGCCGATGCTTATCCCAACCGCGAATTTACAGGAGAGATTAAGCGTATCGCGCCCGAAGCAGTGATCGAAGAGAACGTAACTTCTTTTGAGGTAAGAGTTAAGCTCCTTACTGGTCAAGATATCTTACGCTCTAAAATGAATGTTGATGTTACTTTTATTGGCAAGGAGTTGAGTAACAGCTTGGTAGTTCCTACCGTGGCAATCTTTACCGAAAATGGCGAACAGGGAGTAATGATACCTGATGAAAATAACCAACCGCAGTTTCAGCCAGTAAAAGTAGGAATATATCTTGAGGATAAAACGCAAATCCTATCAGGAGTTAAAGCTAACCAGCAGGTATTTATCGATCTGCCTGAAGGCGGCACACAAGAAGAATTAGAATAGGTATTTTGCTCGATTAAGCCTCTTATCTGCTATGAGCGAAATGATGATACGCCCTTGTATTTAACAGTTCTAATTGATGCTAGAAACGGACAAGGTATCCCTTTCTCAAAATTGCTTAACTAGTATGGCGCTTAACATCAGATGGGCGATCGCAAATTAGGAAATTCAGCCAGAATATTAAGCAATATTGCAATAAATATACCTGCTTGTACTATTATTTATAGTAGTAATATGAGACTTAAAATAAAGCAAAGCGTAAAGAATACCCTTAGCTATGTGCCGAGATTCGTCGCGATGAGGATAGATTGGCTTGTTTGATGAAGGTATTTCTTGAGTAAAAATTGCCTAAGCAAGATGAGGTAAAGTATCGCTATATTTTGCCAAGCTTTTCAAGTGTTAAGAATCATAAGTAATCTGTGTAGATTAACTGAAAGAGGTTCAGATTACTGAGCTTTTTTTCTCTTCAATAAAAGTTCTCCGCCTTGAGTTAAGGTTTGAAAGACTTTTGGGAAAATAATCTGCTAGTAAACATAAATTGATATTTCCTACCAACGGTCGATTTGGGTTAATAGGAATTTTTTAAGATTTAAAGGATTTGTCAAGATCTTTTAGACTTACTTCATGGAGTAAAAATGCATCGAGAAGCAGCATTGTTTTTGATCACATCAATAGAGGCAGTTATTGTTGTGTTTGCCTTTTATTATCTACTCAAATGGTCGTGCTTGAATCAAAGCCGTAAGGTATAGATAGCATATAGTATGGCTATTATAGGCTGTTGCTTTTT
>CAVRWR010000114.1:0-3668 GCA_963724445.1 uncultured cyanobacterium
GATATTTTTTATTTTATGTATTCTCTACAAAATGCATAATTAAAATCAGCAACCTTGAATTTCAATTGTAAAGAATTACTCGATCTTAGAACAGTATAGACAACTTATACCCTGTTCAACCTTTACTTATACACGAATTCAAATAGCAAGCTGTCATGGTGGTATTTGTTAGCAGTTGTTAACAAATTACACAAAATTTAGGTAATAATAAATGGCTGATATCGTAGATACCGCAATTAATGCTGGTTCATTTAATACTCTAGTTGCTGCCGTCAAAGCTGCTGGTTTGGTAGACACCCTTAAAGGCAAAGGTCCATTCACCCTGTTTGCACCCACTGATGACGCATTTGCCAAGCTTCCTGAAGGCACGGTAGACAAATTACTCAAGGATGTCCCCAAACTTAAAAAAATCCTGACTTATCATGTTGTTTCGGGCAAAGTCATGGCAGCAGACGTGGCAAAAATGAAGTCAGCTAAAACAGTTGAAGGTTCAGAAGTAAAAATCGACGCTAGTAAAGGTGTCAAGGTGAATGATGCTACAGTTTCAAAAGCTGATGTTAAGGCAGATAACGGTGTTATCCACATAATCGATACTGTGTTGATGCCTGAGTAAGCAAAGGCAAAGCGATGAGTAAATAAATGCCGTTGATGGAGTAGTGACTTGCTGTCTCGATCATTACTTTGTCAATGGCTGGAAATATTCAATTCATTGATTTGACCAAAAAACGAAGGTAGGAATAAATGGCTGATATTATAGATACCGCAATTAGTGCTGGTTCATTTAATACTTTAGTTGCGGCGGTCAAAGCTGCTGGCTTAGTAGATATTCTCAAAGGCGAAGCTCCATTTACCCTCTTTGCACCAACTGATGGGGCATTCGCTAAACTTCCTGACGGCACGTTAGATTAAGTTATTCCAGGATATTCCCAAACTCAAGGAAATCTTGACCTACCATCTTGTTTTGGGCAAAGTCATGGCTGCTGATGTGGCTAAAATGAAGTCGGCTCAAACAGTTGAAGGTTCGGATCTAAAAATTGACGCTCGTAAAGGTATCAAAGTGAATGATGCCTCGGTTCCCAAAGTCAATGTAGAAGCTGACAACGGCGTAATTCATGTAATCGATCGAGTGTTGATACCTGCAAGAAAATTCCAAGTACGGTAAAGACGATGTCAATCAGTTCTTTCAATCTGAAATACTACAGAACGCAAGATATATTAGGAACGAAAGGTATAAGCCATGAACAATTCGCTTAATAATTTACCTTTGGAAAAACAGCTAGTACATACCGCTTTTTGCACAGCAATTCAAAATATTAACAATATAAATGAATTAAAGCATCAAGTATGTGAAATGCATTTGCTTTATTTGCGGCAGCAGGAAGTATTTATTTATATAGCAAAAAGCCATCTATATTCAATTTAACTATTGATATTTTACTAACGCAACGGAAATAAAATTCAATTTCAATCAACTATTTTCTCAATCTTTTTTTAAAACAAAATTAACTTTTAGGAAATTAGTCAATGAAAATTGCTCAAATCGCTCCTCTGTGCGAACAAGTCCCCCCTTCAGCTTACGGTGGTACAGAGTTTATGGTCAGTTTGCTGACAGAGGAATTGGTACGGCGAGGTCATGAAGTTACTCTTTTTGCTTCGGGAGATTCTCAGACTATAGCTCGTCTAGAAGCCCGCTTTCCAATGGCTTTGCGGGAATTGGGGACAAGCCAAACAGAAAATTTGGTCTATCAAAAGCTACAGCTCAATCGAGTCTTTAGCAGAGCTAGAGAATTTGATTTAATTCACTCTCACATAGGACCAATTGTGTTTCCCTATGCAGATTTTGTTCATACTCCAACCTTACATACAATTCACAGTATTATTGTTCCTAGTGACGAACCACTATGGCTCGATACTTGCGATCAGAATTTTATTAGTATCTCTGATTCGCAACGACGTAACGATCTGCAATTAAATTACTTAGCTACTGTCTATAACGGCATTGATGCTAGCCAGTATCCTTTTTATCCGAAGCCAGACAATCCTCCCTATTTAGCTTTTTTAGGTCGGATGTCGCCAGAAAAAGGACCGCACTTAGCAATTGAAATCGCCAAACGTACTGGTTGGCATTTGAAAATGGCAGGAAAAGTAGATCCCGTCGATCGCGAGTTTTTTGCGGAGGAAATTAAACCCCAGATCGATGGCGAACAGATTGAATTTCTGGGAGAAGTCAATCACCAGCAAAAATGCCCCCTTTTGGGTGGTGCAGTAGCCACCTTGTTTCCGATTACCTGGTCAGAACCTTTCGGTTTAGTAATGGCAGAATCAATGGCAATGGGTACACCAGTAATTGCGATGAATATGGGTTCTACTCCAGAAGTAATCGAAGATGGTAAAACGGGATTTTTATGTCAAAGTGTCGAGGAATGTATTGCTGCTCTCGATCGCATTAAGGAAATAGATCGTTTAACCTGTCGCGATCGTATTGTGGAAAATTTTAGTGTTGAGCGCATGGTTGATAACTACGAGGCAGTTTATCGGCTACTATTAGCCCAGCAGTCTGAGCGGACTACGATCGATAATCCTTTGCCTGTGCCAAATTTAACTATTAATCAAAAGCCTCGATCCCTCGCCAGCTTTACAAGTTCACAGTTTTTTCATCATTAGAATAAAAAAATGCTCTTAAACCGTCTCAGACAAAAGCTAACAAGTTCTCTTGATGGATTTTATTTCGGAAGCTTAAAAGTGCCTTGGTGGGTAGAAATTAAAACTACTATTCCTTATTGCATCTATTATTTTGGTCCTTTTCCTTGCAAACATACAGCGCGGCTATCCCAGCATGGCTATATTGCGGATTTGGTTGAGGAACAAGCCTATGGAATTACAGTAGAGATTAAACGGTTAAAGCCAAAGGCGTTGACTATTTGTGAGGATTCAGGGGTTACTGATTAATAATCGTCTTCCGATGCTGACGACAAACAAGCAATATTAACTATTAAACTGGTAACTTAGTCTACAAACTTCTATGACAGAGCCTATCAAACTCAACGGCAAAACCTATCTCCCCACGGGAACTGCGACCCTCCCTAAATGGCCTTGTGTGGTCAATAATTCGAGACTCTCAACTCTCACTCTCAAAGATGATGACATTTTTTTGGTGACAGACACGATGGGTAATATCCCTGGATGTTTGCCTGGAGCAAGTACCAGTGTGGGACTATTTTGCCAAGATACTCGCTTTTTAAATCGTCTAGAATTACAAATCGATGGTCAGCTACCGATTCTGCTGAGTAGTAATGCTCGTCGTGGCTTTGCTCTTTCTGTTCTCTGTGCTAATCCCCATCTAGAAGTACAGCAAATTGCGGCAGAAACCATTGGCATTGAAAGAGAAATCGTGATTAATGGTGGTCTGTTTGAAGAATTGGCAATAACTAATTACAGTACTAGTTCGGTTAGTTTTGAGCTTAGTTTGAGCTTTGATGCTGATTTTGTCGATCTGTTTGAAATTAGAGGCTGGAAACGCAAACAGCGGGGCAAACTCTTAGGTTTGATGGATCTAGTAAAAAATGCCGAAAATGCCGAACTGGTAATAGAAGCAGAAGCCACTTCAAGTAAAAATACACAATCCGAGCTATTAAAGCTAAAAATCGAACAAGAAAATAAACTCGATC
>CAVRWR010000115.1:0-8578 GCA_963724445.1 uncultured cyanobacterium
GTATAAGCATCTTACCTTATTTTGACTTTGAGAATTGTTTAAGTCCCGTTAATCGCCACAAAGATTTACTCGTTATTATTTAAAACTTTAGAAAGTAAAACTTTAAACCACCTTTGATTTCCGCTGTAGACATTTACGATCTGACCGTGCAAAAATTTTAAGTACCAGCACAAAGTTCGACCAAAGACCTTCAGGATTTATCAGCTAGTTTTGCGATTAACTTTCGCGGCGCTGTTCAAACTAGGGTTACACTTTTGGGGAAAACAACCCAATTTAGTAGAACATATGTTTTAAACCATTGCTCAACACCAAGGAGATGAGAGATACTAATAAATCAGGTCAACACGGTGGGGGATGCTGGGGTTTCCCCAGCATCCCCCACCGTCAAAATTAGGCAAATATAGCAGTAAACTGAGTGAATCCATCTAATCGTGTAGCTTATAGTCTTCATCCTCTTCAGCGTCAAGAATTAGCGGTTAAAGCCTTATCAAAAAAGTCAAAAATCAGCCATCTAGCTCACGAAGAGGGAGTGAGCCGTAAATTCCTCTACCAACAGCAAGATATTGCCCAAAAAGCATTGAATACTGCCTTCAGGGCAAACGCATCTAAATCCTGTAAGGGACTTGCAAGAAAATAAGATACCAGTCAAACTGGGACAATAGTAATATCCCATTTGGGTAATGTTTCAGAACGCTGCCATTGGGGTTGGTACTGTTCTAACTCTTGTGACAAAACTTTGATTCCTTTTTTATAGGTGGTTTCAACCCGATGTATAATAGGTTTAATTCCCTTCCAAGTCATATTAGCAGCCCAGTTTACTGCGGCTTCAACCGAATCTAAAATCGCGCCATTCCAATAGTTTTCTAGGGCAGCCCAACACCGCTCTATGGGATTGTACTTGCTATGGTACGGAGGATAGTAAATCAGTCTAATTTTTAAATTAATTGCTTGAGACAGTTCAACCATGCGTTTGATAAATTGTGTTCGGTCACTGCGAGTTGCTGCACCCCCATCAAGATCAATCACCCATTCATCGAGTGAAAGGTAATTGTGTTGATTCTCATGCCACCAAGCGGTTAAACAATCGACGATAAAATCGCTGGTCTCAGCCGACTGACCTAAATAAATCGATAGTTGATCGCTATGGGTGTTGAGAATACCAAAAGGAACTAAGACTGCTTGCCACTGTGTATCGTGGTCATCTGCTTGTTTTGCCTCCAGAGTCCGAGCTTTACCACCTCTCGAAAGTTTACCAATCTTCACTTTGGCTTTGGTATCGATAGACACTCGCAGGGATTTGGGATTCTCATCTGATGCCTGATTCTCACGGAAGACATTCTCGAATATGGCATCTGTTTGGGGAATTTTTTTCAAGGGTTTCGTTTTTTGTGTTTTTTTAGGCGATACCCCAAGCGATTAAGAATCTCTCCTACTGTCTGGCGAGATGGCAATTCGCTCTCGCCGTAGCCATTTTCACTCACTAATGCTTCTCGTACTGCTCTGGCACTTATACGGGTATATAGAAAGGTCGATTGAAATTTTGGGTCTGCCTGAGCTTGACCATCCACCAATGAACGAATATCCACTTCTAAGTTGGGCAGAACCTCTTCACTTTTGTGTCGTCCCCTGGCCTGATAGTTATCTACACAGACTATCCCCGTCCGCCTTTCATGCAAGCCAAGTTGCACACAGGAGCGATTCCATCCCAAAACGGTTTCTGCTTTGCGGGCAGAACTCTCGAAGTAATCTTCCGTGACTTTTGCCATGAAGTCTCTTTTGCGGTTGCCTGTGAGCTTCTCGGCTGCATCTTTGAAGGTATATTTGATGTTATCAGTGAGCATGAACCCTGTAATTCCAATTTAAGAAGATTAGGAAGCACGGGCAGAGCCGCACTTCCTAATCTTCTAGAATGGCTGGTATTTTATTTCTCCGCAAGTCCCTAAGCTTTGCCCGACAAAGGTTTCGATTTTTAGCAACAAAACTAAATAATAGCTGAAACCTTGTTCCAGTAAGCATGATAAAAATAAGATGCGTTTGCCCTGATACTGCCTTTGACAAGTCAGAGCGAGAGAATGAAGTGCTGTATTATCTTCCTGTCACTCAAAAATGGATATTCCAGTTGATTCTGGCATTGATTCTGATTTGTCACTGTTCTTATCGAGGTGTAGTCGAACTATTAAGGGATTTATTCGATTATTCTCTGAGTATTGGAACAATCCACAATCGAATCAAACAAGCAGTTCAAAAAGCCAGAAAAATCAATCAAGCTCAAGATTTATCGTCTATTAATGTGGTATTACTGGATGAACTATTCCAAGGCTCAAGACCAGTGTTGACAGGAGTGGATGCTGATTCTACCTACTGCTTCTTGCTCTTTAGAAGTGTCACATCGAGATGAAGATACCTGGGGATATTATTTACTCGAAGCCGAGTCACAAGGATTGAATCCCGATTACACCATAGCTGACGCGGGAAAAGGAATTAGAGCAGGACAAAAAGCTGCTTGGGGGGATATTCCTTGTCATGGAGATGTGTGGCATATTTTTGACCAGTGTGAAGCTTTGTGCCGTAATTTAGCCAAAAAAGCCCAAGGAGCTATCACCCAAAGGTCAAAACTAGAACAGAAGATGGAGGCAGCCAAATTGCAAGGCAAAGGAAATAAAATATCAGCCAAACTAACTCAAGCTCGCCAAAATGAAGCTGAACTGCTCAATTTAGTCGCTGATCTCAAAATCTTGCTTTGTTGGCTCAGAATTGATATTTTGTCCTTGGCAGGCCCTGAGTGGCAAGAACGACTGGAATTAATGAATTTCATTATCTCAGAACTCCAACAAAGGGAAGACCAAGGCCACAAAGGAATTAGATCTTTAAGAGTGGCTTTATCGAATCAAAAAGCGGATTTATTAGCCTTTGCAGCAGTTCTAGACCAGAAACTAGCCTCTATTGCCCAAAAATTCAAGATTCCTCTATCTCAGGTACGTTCGGTTTGTTTGTTAATGAAGAAGTCTTTATCGACTAATGTCTACTGGCAAAAATGGAATCATCTCTATCAGCAACTTTCGGCAAAATTCCTACCAGTGAAGGAAGCAGTGGAATTGGCAATAAAATCCACCCCCAGAGCCAGTTCTTTAGTTGAAAATCTCAAAGCTTCGATTGGATATGCTGGGGAAACCCCAGCATCCCTCTCGCTCAACTCTCGTCTGAGAAACTATTTTTTCTTGAGAAAGCAACTGGGTTCTGACTATCTTGACCTGCTCAGGTTTTTTCTGAATCATCGTACTTTTAGGTCAAGCCGAGTGACTGAACGAAAAGGAAAAAGTCCTACAGAACTGATGACAGGTGAAAAGCATCCTCATTGGTTGTCACTGTTAGGATTTGAGCTTTTTCAAAGAGCCTAAAAAGTAAGTTTCCATAGTAATACTTTTGTTCTTTAAGCGAAGTCAAAACTTGGCTTAATTTGAGCTGCGTTTGTTACCCAAAATTGCCTCTTTTTGAACAACGCCCGTTTCGGAAAATACCAAATAAATTAAACAAAAACGAGACAAGATATGATTGCAAACATGAAAGCGGACGGCTGGGAAATTATTTATCATCGCGCCCACGCTTTACTCGCAGCCCAAATCGCGGCGCACTGGAATCAAGCGGATTCGCCTCTACGCATTACCGATACGATCGCTGCTATTTCTCATCATGACGATCTAGAAAAAGAATGGGAAACAGATCTATTAACCGAAGCTGGTGCGCCCAAAGATTTTACTCAAGCAGGACAAACATCAGTGGAAAAGCTATATAAGCATATTGATGAAGCGTTATATCGCGGACGTTGGGTCGCTTTATTAACTTCAATGCACACTTGCTTTTTAAATCAAGGTAGCGATTCCGAGGATATTGCTCAATTTGTCAAGGAACAAGAAAGGTTACAAAAACTGTGGCGCAAAGAATTAGGCGTAAGCCAAACAGAAGCCAATTCTGACTACCAGTTTCTGAAATGGTGCGATCGCCTGTCTTTAATTTTATGTCAGCACCAGATTCCCGATAACAATCGCAAGCTAGAAATAAACGATGGTCCCGATGGTAAAAAATATTATATTGCTAAATCTGATGAGAACTCACTAACAGTTACTCCTTGGTGTTTTACTGAAGATAAGGTCAAATTTTATGTAGAGACATCCCATCTATCTCAGGTAGGGTTCAAAGACAACACTGAAATAAAAGAAGCATTAAAAAATGCACCGCGTAAGTACCAAGAATGGATCTTCGAGAAAAAGTAAATAGGTAACCCAATCGGATCGCCTCGCAGAGATGCAACATCTGGAGATCGCCAAAATTTAGCTGGTAGGAAAACAAAATTGCTCAATATTAATCACGGCTTCTCCGTGGTCGGGAATCCAAGCAGCCCACTCCCAGTTTGATATTTGACAAAGCAGCAAAGCTTCGTCATGACAAAGAGGACTAAATGATTCTGGTTCTAGTAGCTGCACCCAACTATCTGACTTGGGTTGAGGCATAGCTGTTCTTTCTGGAGTCCGATTGAGAGGGACTGAACACCATTGCACTGCGAAATTTTGTGCTTCTAATTTTTGAATCGTCATAATTCTTTCCTAATTATTTTCAATCACCTGTATTCATAAATCAAAAATACTTTCTGTATTTAAAGTTACATAATTATTTATATCTTAGTCAAGTTAACGTTTCATAACTTAATCTGGAAACCTTTAAGAAGATCCCTCAGAAAACCGTCAACTCATCATCTTTATTTCATCATGTGGGGAGGACGATTTGGGGAATTAAAGATCTAAGTTTATTATCAACTAGATGATTATTCCTCGTATTTAACTTGTTTTCTCGATGTTTTTAATTGACCTCGTTTGGCTTTATTATCTAATCTTCTTCTCTTTGCACCTTTAGTTGCTTTGGTCTTTACTCGTCTTTTTTTTACTATTAGTGCGCTTTTAATCAATTTTGCTAGCCGTTTAAGAGCATCTTCTCTATTTTGTAATTGACTGCGAAACTGCTGTGCTTTGATAATAACTATTCCCTCATCTGAAATTCTAGAGTCATTTAATTGCAGCAGTTTATCTTTGTAAAAATCAGGCAAGGTTGATTCTTTAATATCAAAACGTAGATGAATCGCACTAGCCACCTTGTTTACATTTTGTCCTCCTGCACCCGTCGAACGGACTGCACTGATTTCAATTTCACGGCTGGGGATGGTAACTCGGTCTGATATTTTCAGCATTGGATTTGGTTAATAGTTGATGGTTGTAAGTAATCAGTAATTACTTCACGTCTATCTGTCCAAAGTAAGACGCTTTCGGCTTAGGTATGACACTAGGATCTAGGCAAATAGAGCAGAGAGCGGAACTATGCTCGATCGAAGGGATTGCGATCGCTTTACCAAGAGAAGAATTAAACAAACATGACAGATAATAGTAACAACCAAACCCTGACTAATGCTGCGGGTATTCCCGTGGCTAGCAACACCGTATCAAAGTCCGTAGGCAAACAAGGTCCTTTGCTGCTAGAAGACTATACACTTCTAGAAAAGATGGCACATTTTAATCGAGAGCGTATTCCCGAACGAGTAGTTCATGCGATCGGTTCTGGTGCTTATGGGACTTTTACCGTTACCGATGACATTACCAAATATACTAAAGCCAAACTATTTTCAGAAGTAGGTAAGCAGACTGAATTATTTGCTCGTTTTTCTACCGTAGCCAAGTCCAAAGGTGGTTCGGATATCTATCGCGATCTTAGAGGCTTTTCCCTAAAGTTCTATACCGAAGAAGGTAACTGGGACATGGTGGGTAACAATACCCCCATCTTTTTTGTGCGCGATCCGATGAAGTTTATGGACCAGCAATTCTCATTTTGGAAAAAATCGGAATTTAGTTCTCTGTCAAAAATAGAGAACTAACCTGAATTAGGAATAATTTTTGGTTAAATCATGAAATTATAGAGGTATCAGGGGATAAAATCCTCATTTTGCACTCTTGGCTCTGTACTACATGAATCAAAAAGCTGTTACCATTTCTGCCTCACAGTTAATCGGATTTTTAGACCAAGAATTAAAGGAATTACCAGATAATCGAAAAGGGGATAATAAAAAATATACGGTGAACCATGCATTGAAGGCAGGTTTTTCTGTATTTTTTACTCAATCACCTTCTTTTTTACAACATCAACGTTTAATGAAGCACAAAAAAGGTCAAGATAATGCTGAAAGTTTATTTGGTTTATCAGAAATACCTTGTGACAATCAAATTAGAAATTTATTAGATCCGATTCCAGCTACAACAGTATTTGGTGCATTTAAAACTACTTATAAATGGTTAGAAACTAATCGGGTAATAGAAGAATTTAAGTATTTAGATAATCAAATATTACTGGCATTAGATGGAACAGAATATTATAGTTCAAAAAAAATTAATTGTCCCCATTGTAATTGCCGAAACCATAGAAATGGGTCAGTAACTTATTACCATCAAGCAGTCACGCCAGTAATCGTATCACCTTCAAAAAAGCAAGTAATTAATTTTCCACCAGAATTTATCAAAAAACAAGATGGGAAAAACTAAACAAGATTGTGAAAATGTAGCAGTTAAAAGATGGCTATTAAGAAATCCTGTAGGGAGAGAAAATAATCAAATAATATTATTAGGAGATGATCTTTATTCTCGTCAACCAATATGTGAGTTGGCTCTTGAACAAGGATACAACTTTATTTTTGTAGCCAAACCATCATCGCATAAAACTTTATATGAATGGATAGATTTTTTAGAAAAGAATGGAGAAATGAGAAGCGGAGAAATCAAAAAATATGAAAAAGGAAAAAGAAGAATTTATCGATATAGATATGTAAATAATATTCCAATGCGCGAAAGTGAACCAAGTTTAATGGTGAACTGGTATGAGGTTGAAATATTTGATACAGCCAAAAATAAAGTAATTTATAAAAATAGTTTTATCACCAATCATGAGTTAAATGAGCAAAATGTATTTCCCATGATGAAGAGTGGAAGAACTAGATGGAAAGTAGAAAATGAAAGCAATAATATTCTAAAAAATCAAGGCTATAACTTAGAGCATAATTTTGGTCATGGACAAGAGAATCTGTCGGAAATCTTATTATCTTTAAATCTTCTAGCTTTTTTATTTCATAATGTCTTGGATTTAGTCAATGATATGTATCAAAAAGTCCGAAAAAGCTTAGGCACACGAAAGAGATTTTTTAATGATATTCGGGCTTTATTAAACTATGTATGGTTTCAGAGTTGGAATGATTTATTCATATTTATTTTGACCGAAGGCGAATCAAGAGAGACAGTTAATACAAGTTAAAAACCGAAGGAAAGTAAAAAGTTAAAAATCAGTAGAAAAATCTCCCTAATTTTCATCAATCAGGATAATTAGGATAGTTTTTCTTGCTCATTTTCTCGAAACCTTTATGTAATACAAAAACTCAAGAGCTTACATGAGAAATTTAACAGCAAAATTCAATCGGCTCACGAAAGAATTGGGTTTAATTGAACTCACATTCTTTAAAATAGTGATAATCATTCTCATAATGAGAATTGCTGCATCAAGATAGGCGATCGCCATAATGACGACCGCCATTGATTGAGTAATTTAAGCAGCAGGTAAACTACGGTTCGAGCTTCCTGTTAGTTCTTGACGTTGAGCGGTAAGTCCTTGTAACTGTTGTGCCGTCCAGCCATCAACACAGGTCATATCTCGCGTTCCTTCTAAGTCTATTAGTTGTTCTTTGTAAGCCGACATAAAAGCAGCAATCAAATCTAGTTGTTGTTTTTCTTCTTCTGATTCCCGTTCTTTCCAGTCAAAGCTGATGGTGTAATAAACGCCGTTTTCTCCAGCTTCACGATTAAAACCGAGGGTAAAAATTCCCATACCAGGATCGCCATGTTCCATCACTTCTTGAACTTTGTTGAACAGATGAGCGATCGATTGCTTTTTGATATAGCTACAGCAAACGGTATTTTTAGGCAGAATTTGAGAGTCAACGCCAGGAGCAGCTACAAAAAATAACTGAATCCAGAGAACATTCTCGGTTTTGCCCAAAGTGCCAAAGAATTTAGATACTTTGACAATGCTAATATCTATTTTTTGGTCTGGGTTGGTTTTACGATGTTGGGCTTCATTACCGCCAACGAACAAACCGCCATCTTTACAGTTGAGTCTCACAGAATAGGGAACATCGGGAAGACAGATAGCATCTGTCGGGGCGAGTGCCAAATACGCTGAATTGGATTTGATTTTTTAATCTTAGTCATTGCTTTGAATTTTCTTTAGTTTGTGTAGAGTAGTTTTGTCCCCCAAAGGTGGGGGAAATGATTTACCAGCGTTGCTGAGTGTCCTGTGATGTAATAGTCGTATTCGTCAGAATCACAGCCAAAATCTCGCCATTGCTGAGATTCGATTAGATAATCCAGTCCAAAAGCATGACTCATCTGAATCTCGCTGCATTCCCCTAACTTTTATTTCGACTTCAAAATCTTTTAGATATTTCGGTTGACGAACTTCGCATAACTCGCAGCGATAGAAAGTCTTAAAAGTACAA